>JAJZYI010000083.1 GCA_021798135.1 Actinomycetes bacterium
CGGGTGGCGGCCCGGGCCGGGTGCGACCGCCGGGTGGCGGCCCGGGCCGGGTGCGACCGCCGGGTGGCGGCCCGGGCCGGGTGCGACCGCCGGGTGGCGGCCCGGGTGCGGCACGACAGGAGTGCCGGCCAGCCACAGCCGGAGCGCCTGGCGGTAGATGCCGGCCGACACCCCCATCGTCGTGAGACCGGGATGCCACACGAGCCGGCCCAGCGCGTGGCGGTCGGCATCGTGGCGCTCCAGCCGGAGCCCGGCGTCGAACAGCCGCTCCTCGCCGCGCGTCGCCCGCATCGAGAGCGACAGGCGGGCACCCGGCTCGCCGTAGGAGAGCTCGTAGGCCATGTCCATGCCGAAGAACGGCGAGACGTGCAGGTCCTTGGCGAACTGGTGCCGGCCCGGCCCGCCCACCACGTAGACGTGACGTTCGTGCCACGGGGTGTTGGTGACCTCGACGACGAGCGCCTCGACCCGGGCGCCGTCCGCGTCGAAGCAGTAGTAGAGGGTGATGGGGTTGAACAGCCAGCCCCACGTGCGGAGGTGAGCCAGCATGGCCACGGGCCCGGCCGGGCGGCGGCCGAGGCGCTCGGACACCAGGTCGCGCACGGCCCCCGCCAGGGTCCCGGGCCGGTCCGGCAGGAAGTCCCGCCGCCGGAAGCTGACGGCGTTCGGCCGCTCCACCGACCACAGCGGGTGCAGCCGGAAGAGCCGGTCGAGCTCGTCGAGGTCGGCGAACGGCATCGCGACCCGGTACGTGAAGCGGTGGTCCACGGGGGCGTGCCGGTGGTGGACGACGGTCCCCTCGTAGATGGCGTTCCTCACCACGCGCCTCCCTCCGTCACAGCTCCGCCCCGAAGGCCCGGCAGACCCGCAGGGCGCTCTGCAGGCCGTCCTCGTGGAAGCCGTAGCCCCAGTACGCTCCGCAGTACCAGGTCGAACGGGCTCCGCTGATCTCGTCATAGCGCTTCTGGGCCGCAACCGCTGCCGCGTCGAGGACCGGGTGGGCGTACTCGAAGACGCCCAGGACCCTGTCGGGGTCGACGGACCGCGGCTGGTTGAGGGTGACGCAGATCTCGTGGCGGGAGTCGATCGACTGCAACCTGTTCATGTGGTACGTGACGGTGGCGCCGGCCCCCTCGTCCCCGCCGGCGGACAGCCGGTAGTTCCAGCTGGCCCGGGCCCTGCGGGCCCTCGGGAGCAGGCGCTCGTCGGTGTGGAGGACGGCGGTGTTGGCTCGGTACCGGATGCTGCCCAGCACGGCGCGCTCGGCCGGCGTCGGGTCGCCCAGGATCTCCAGGCTCTGGTCGCTGTGCCCGGCCAGGACCACGTGGTCGAAGCGCTCGGGCCCGTAGCGGTCGCTCAGGAGCTCCACCCCGCCGGGCCGGCGGATGACCTTGGCCACGGGCGTCGCCAGGCGGACCCGGTCGCCGAGGGGGGCGAGGATCCGCTCCACGTAGGTCCGGGCCCCTCCCTCGACGGTCCGCCAGCTCGGCTGGGCTCCCAGCGCGAGGAGGCCGTGGTTGTCGAAGAACCGGGCGAAGGACGCCGCCGGGATGTCCAGGGCGTCGCCGACGGGAGCCGACCAGATCGCCGAGACCATCGGCGCCAGGTACCAGGTGACCAGGCGTGGAGACCACCGGCCTTCGGCCACCAGCTCGCGGAGGGTGAGCCCCTCGGGGATGCCGGCGGCGAGCAGGCGACGCGTCGAGCGGTTGAACCCGGCGATGTCGGCCAGCATCCGCAGGAAGCCGGGACGCAGCGCGTTCCGCCACTGGGCGAACACCGTGCTCGGGGAGGTGGCCCGCCATTCGACGCCGGTGGCGCCGTCCGACACGCCGAAGCTCATGTCGCTGGGCTTGGTGCGCACGCCCAGGCGGTCGAAGAGCCGGGTCAGTCCGGGGTAGTTGCGCTCGTTGTAGACGATGAAGCCGGTGTCGACGTCGTGCGCCACGCCGTCGAGCTCGACGCGCACGGTGTTGGCGTGCCCGCCCGGGCGCTCGTCGCGCTCGAAGACCGTGACGTCGTGGCGTTCGGAGAGGAGGTGCGCGCAGGTGAGGCCCGCGATCCCCGTCCCGACGATGGCGATGTGCATGGTACGTCCGCTCCGCGTCGTCTCGGCATGGCCCGCCGGGCTCCGCCAAGCCCAGTCCGGTCTGCCGGCCCTGCTGCGCCCTGCCGGCTCGGTCCGGCCTGCCGGCTCTGCTGCGCCCTGTCAGGCGCACGCATCAATTTACCACTAAACTCGCTCTCGGTGGTCACCGCACGAACCGGGACGCCTGCCCACACGGTGCCGACCGACGACGGCCGGCGCGGACCGCTGCTGCGCGGATCGCTGCGACCCGGACCGATGGCGAGGCTGCTCGACGGCGTGCTCGAGGCGACGGTCGTCGGCAGTTTCAGCCGCGTCGGCTACCTGGCGCGCCGGGCCACCCAGGGCTGGGGCGACCCGCCGAGGCTCGAGGGAAAGGTCCTGGTCGTCACGGGCGCCTCGTCGGGGATCGGGCGGGCGGTCGCCCTCGCTCTCGGGCGCCTCGGCGCCGAGGTCTGGGTGCTCGGCCGCGACGCCGGGCGCACCGAGGCGGTGGCGCAGGCCATCCGCGCCGAGGGCGGGCTGGCCGAGGCCGCCCTCGTCGACGTGGCGGACGGGTCCGCGGTCGACGCCTTCGCCGAACGGTTCGCATCGGCACGCGGCCGGCTCGACGGGCTGGTCCACGGCGCCGGTGCGCTGCTCCGCGACTACGCGCTCTCCGCCGGCGGCTGCGAGCTGACCGTGGCGACCCACGTGCTCGGGCCCTTCCGGCTGACCTGGCGCCTCGCTCCCCACCTGCAGCGTGCCCGGCCGTCGACCATCGTCACCGTGTCGTCGGGCGGCATGTACACCGAGCGGTTCGACCTCGACCGCCTGGAGATGGACCGGGAGCACTACGACGGGGTCCGGGCGTACGCCCGGGCCAAACGGGCGCAGGTGGTCCTGGCCCGGGAGTGGTCACGGCGCTGGTCGGCCCAGGGCGTCGCCAGCTACGCCATGCACCCGGGCTGGGTCGACACTCCCGGCCTGGCCAGCGGTCTTCCCTCCTTCTCCCACCTGGGCTCGCTGCTGCGCCGGCCCGAGGAGGGAGCCGACACCGCAGTGTGGCTGTCGGCCGGCGCGGCGCGACCCGTCACCGACGAGGGAACGGCCGGCTCGCCGCCCGACGAGGACGGGTTCTGGCACGATCGGCGCCACCGCGGCGAGCACTACCTGCCCTGGACGCGCCCGCGCCACGGGGAGGCCGAGCAGGGGCGGCAGCTCTGGCAGTGGTGCGCGGTGCGAACGGGGCTCGGGAGCGACCCGTGACGGCTCCTGGCACCGCGCCGGGCCCGCGGCCTCCGGCACAGCGGCGACCAGCGCTCACCGCTGTGCCTGCCGGCGCGGCAGCTGCTGTCCGCCCCTGCCGGCGCGGCCACCCTCGTCCCGGCGCACGGGCGGGTGGCAGGCGGCTCGCTCGCCGCCCGGCGGGTGCAGCAGAGGGGCCCCATCGGGGCCCCTCTGTGGACATCTACCTGGGCTTTCCTTGGAGCGGACGACGGGACTCGAACCCGCGACCCTCACCTTGGCAAGGTGATGCTCTACCAACTGAGCCACGTCCGCGTGTGGGGTCATTGTAGCAAGCCACGACGTGGCTGCCACCGCCGGCGCGTCCGGACGGCACCTCCGCGGTGCGGGCCCGACCTCAGGGTTGGCGGCTGGCGCCGCTGCGCCGCGGCGCCGCGGCCTGCTTCACCAGGTCAGTCACGGCGTCGCGCAGCCCCGTGGCGACGCCGTCGAGGTCGGGCAGGCGGTCACGGCAGGCGATGAGCCCCACGTGCATGGTGCCGCCGTAGCTGAGGGCGGAGACGTTGAGCCCGATCCCGTCGGCCACGGGGCCGAACGGGAACAGCGCGACCACCCGGGCGTCGCCCAGGTACAGCGCGGCGGCGGGTCCGGCGACGTTCGACACCATCACGTTGGCCGCTGGCGGCAGGCGATCGAACACCCGCAGGTTGGCAGCGACCCGGGTCAGGCGCGACAGGAGCGCGGGCACCGCCAGCTCCGACCAGCCCCGGACGACCTCCTCCCCGACCAGGCCGGCACGCCGCTTCGCCGCCGCGCTCGCCGCGGCCACGGCGGCCAGGCGCTCGGCGGGGCCGTCGACGTCGGTCCCGATCGGCATCATGGTCGCGGTGACGCGGTTGCCGTGACGCTCGCCGGCCGGCCCCGCCGGCCGCACCGAGACCGGCACCATGGCGGCAAGGCCGGCCGCCCGGCCGCCGTCGGGGACCTCGAGGAGCGGGCGCAGCGCGCCCCCTACGGCGGCGAGCAGGACGTCGTTGACCGTGCCGCCCAGGGCGGCGCGCACGGCCAGGAGGTCCTCGAGCGGGAAGGCGACGAGCGCGCAGCGCCGCGCCGCCGAGATGGTCCCGTTCCACGGGGCGCGTGGCACCCGGAACGGGAGGGGACCGGGCTGCGGGGCCGGCGGGCCGGCGGGCGCGGTGCCAGCGTCACCCGGCGACGGCGGCCCCGGCGGCGAGGGCTCGCCGTGCGCACCCGGCACGGAGCCGGACGCCGCAGCGGCGGCGCCGCGGTGCTCGGCGACGAGCTGGCGCAGGGCCAGGTACGTGCTGGCGACGGTGTCGGCCACGGCCACCGGCCGGCGCGACCACCGCCGGGCGACCGACGCGGCGAGCCCGGTCAGCGACGCCTCGGCCGGCGACGACCCGTCGCCGGCCGAGGCCGGCCCCGCCGAGGTGGCGGCCCCACGTTCCGCAGCGTCGCTCGGCGCGCCGGCCTCGCCCCCTTGCGCGCCCGTGCGGGCGCCTCGCGGTGTCGCGTCGAAGAGCCCTGCGAACGCCGCGATCCCCGACACCCCGTCGAAGAGGCAGTGGTGGACCTTGGCGACCAGGGCGACGTGGCCGGACTCCAGCCCCTCGACCACGGTGAGCTGCCACAGCGGCTGGTCGGGATCGAGCGGGCGGGCCGCCAGGTCGCCGAGGAAGGCGGCCAGCTCCGGCGGGCCGCCCGGCGGCGGCAGGCTGGCCCGCACCAGGTGCCGGTCCAGGTCCAGGTCCGGCACGTCCACCCACAGCGGATGGTCGGCGCCGAACGGGACGCGCAGGACCCGCCGCCGGAGGCGGGGCATGCCGCCGATGCGGTCGGCGAGCACGTCGCGGACCTGCGCGGCACCGCAGCCCCCGTGACCGGGCTGGAGCACCGCCACCGCCACCACGTGCAGCGGCATGGTCGGCGTCTCCGCCGCGAGGAAGGCGGCGTCGAGCGCGTCGAGCGGCTCGGGGTTCACGTCCCGCTGTGCCCGAAGCCCCCGGCACCGCGCTCGCTGGCCGCCAGCTCGTCGGCACCGACCTCCACGAACGCCGGGGCGGCCACCTGCTGCACCACGAGCTGGGCGATGCGGTCGCCCCTGCGGACCCGGTAGGGCTCGGTGGGGTCGGTGTTCACGAGCACCACCGCCACCTCGCCGCGGTACCCGGCGTCGATGAGCCCGGGGCTGTTCAGGCAGGTGACGCCGTGCCGGGCCGCCAGGCCGCTGCGGGGCTGGACGAACCCGGCGTAGCCGGGCGGGATGGCCAGGGCGATGCCCGTCGGCACCACCGCCCGCCCGCCCCCAGCAGCGAGGAGCACGTCGGCCCGCGCGTACAGGTCGACGCCGCCGTCGTCTGCCCGCGCCCGTTGCGGGACCGGGAGGTCGGGGTCCAGCCGGGCCAGGGGCACCTCCAGCATCGGCCCGACCCTAGCCGTCCGCTGCTCCCCGCCCAATTGGGCTGCCGCACCGGCAGCGGCGCCCTCGGTGGCTCGCCGGCCGCTCCTGGTGGCCAGTTGACCACTGGTCAGTCCGATATCCCGGAACACGCTACCGGGCGGATAGGATGCGCCGGGTGCTGGCGTGGATGGATCTCGAGATGACGGGGCTCGACCCGGCCCGGCACACCATCGTGGAGATCGCCACGCTGGTCACCGACGACGACCTGAACGTCGTGGCCGAGGGTCCCGACCTGGTGGTGCACGCTACCGCTGAACAGCTGGCGGCCATGGACGACTACGTCCGCGAGATGCACACGCGCTCCGGCCTGCTCGCCGCCATCGAGGCGTCGGCGCTCTCGCTGGCCGAGGCCGGCCGCCAGACGCTCGCCTTCCTGCGCCAGCACATCCCCGAGGCCAGGACGGTCCCCCTCTGCGGCAACTCGATCGGGACGGACCGGCGGTTCCTCGCCGTCCACCTCCCCGAGATCGAGGAGTTCCTCCACTACCGGTCCGTGGACGTCTCGACCCTGAAGGAGCTGGCACGCCGCTGGCGGCCCGACGTGCTGCAGGCCGCTCCGGCGAAGAGGGGGGCGCACCGCGCCCTCGACGACATCCGAGAATCGATCGCCGAGCTGGCGTTCTACCGCGACGCCATGTTCGTCCCGAGGAGGACCACCGCATGACCGTCCCGAGCCTCCGCGACGCGACGGCGCAGCTCACCGCGCCCGGGCAGACGTTCGAGATGGAGGAGGTGGACATCTTCGGCGTCCGCACCCGGGTGTGGAAGAACTGCCCCCCGAGCCTGCGGACCATCCTGGAGCTGTCGCGGCTGCACGGCGACAAGGTCTTCCTCGTCTACGAGGACGAGACGACCACCTTCGAGGAGCACTTCCGCCAGGCCGCCACCCTCGCCAACGTCCTGCGCGACCACTACGGGGTGGTCAAGGGCGACCGGGTCGCGATCGTCATGCGCAACCTGCCCGAATGGGTGGTGGCGTTCTGGGCGACCGCGGCGTGCGGCGCCGTCGTGGTCCCCGTCAACGCCTGGTGGCAGGGCTCCGAGCTCGAGTACGCGCTCTCGGACTCCGGAGCCAAGGTGGCGTTCGTCGACACCGAGCGGCTGGGGCGGATCCGGCCCCACCTCGACCGCCTGCCCGGCCTGCAGACGGTCGTCGTCGCCGACGAGCACCGGGGAGGCACGGCAGGCTCGCCGCAGGACGGCCCCGGCACAGCGAGCGAGGACGCAGCGGGCCCCGGCACAGCAGGCCCCGGCACAGCGAGCGAAGGCAGAGCGGGCCCGGACGCAGCGCACGGGGCCGGGGGCGGCACGACGATCGTGCCCTTCGCCGAGGCGCTCGGGACCCCGGCCGAGGACGTGGCGCTCCCCGACGTCGGCATCGAGCCCGAGGACGACGCCACGATCTTCTACACCTCGGGCACGACCGGGCAGCCCAAGGGGGCCGTGGGCACCCACCGCAACATCTGCACGAACCTCATGAACCTGTTCTTCGTGAACACGCGCGCCGGCATGCGCAACAGCGGTGCCGTCGCCGACATGAGCGGGCCTGCGCAGAACGCCTACCTGCTGTCGGTACCGCTCTTCCACGCCACCGGCTGCCACGCCATCCTGGTGGCCAACACCGCGTCCGGTGGCAAGCTGGTGATGATGCACCACTGGGACGCCGAGCGGGCCCTGGAGCTCATCGAGCGGGAGCGCATCACCATCTTCGGCGGGGTTCCCGCCATGGTCATGCAGGCCATCGACTCGCCCGACTTCTCCAAGCGCGACACGTCGTCGGTCCGCTCCATCGCGTACGGCGGCGCGCCGGCGCCACCGGACCTCGTCCGGCGCATCAAGGAGCACTTCCCCGGCGGCTCCGCCTCCAACGGCTACGGGCTCACCGAGACCTCCTCCGTCGCCACGATGAACATGGGCGGGGACTACGAGCGCAAGCCCGACAGCGTCGGGCCGGCGGTCCCGGTCTGCGACGTCGCCGTCGTCCCCGACGGCTTCGAGGGCGACGAGCCGGCGCCCGACCTGCCGTCGGGCCCCGACGTGCTCGGCGAGCTGTGGATCAAGGGGCCCAACGTGGTGCGCGGCTACTGGAACAAGCCAGAGGAGACCGCCAAGAGCTTCACCCGGGGGTGGCTGCACACCGGGGACATCGCCCGGATCGACGAGGAGGGGTTCATCTACATCGTCGACCGCGCCAAGGACATGGTGATCCGCGGTGGCGAGAACGTGTACTGCGTGGAGGTGGAGAGCGCCCTGTTCGAGCACCCGGCCGTGGCCGACTGCGCGGTGATCGGCGTCCCCCACCCGGTGCTCGGCGAGGAGGTCGGTGCCGCCGTGGTGCTCCGCCCCGGCGCCTCGGTCACCGCCGACGAGCTGTCTCGGTACCTGCGCGAGCGGCTGGCCGCCTTCAAGGTGCCGACGCACTACTGGTTCCGCTCCGCGCCCCTGCCGCGCAACCCGCAGGGCAAGGTGCTCAAGCGGGACCTCCGGCACGAGGTGCTGCCCGACGCCTGACCGGCGGCTCGCGACAGCTGACCGGCGGCTCGCGACAGCTGACCGGCGGCTCGGCGTCAGTCGGCGTCGCGCGGCGTCACGTGCGCGGCGACGTACAGCGTGCCGTCGACCCGCACCGGCTCGAGCTGCACCGAGATCGGCACCAGCTCGTTGTCGGTGGGGCGCTCCAGGTGGGGGTCCAGCCCGGGGTCCATCTCGCGGGGGTTGGGCTCGGCCAGGTAGCCCCGCCGGTAGGCCTGGTGGCCCCAGCGCAGCTTCTCCGGGACCAGCATCTCGACGAACTCGCCGCCGATGTCGTCGAGCGAGACGTCGAAGAGCTTTTCCGCGGCCGCGTTCATGAAGACGATCTGGCCCTGGTGGTCGACGACGACGACCGCGCCCTCCTCGGCACCGAAGGCCGTGATCTCCTGGGGAAGTTCCTGCGCCATGCCCGACACCCTATTCGGACCGGCCCCCGACCGGGCCACCTGCCGGTGCCGCTCCGCACCCGGCAGCGAAGCGCCCGGCACGCCCGGGCCCGCGCCGCTCCGCACCCTGCGACGAGGCGCCCGGCACGCGCCGGGGGCCGGCCCCGGAAGGGCCGGCCCCGCACCGCCGGCTGTCGCGCCGGCCACCCGGTCGGCAGCGCGGCGTCAGCGCGGCGTCAGCACGCCGCGGCGCTCACTTGTTGGGCTGGGGCGTCAGCCGCAGGTATGGCTTGAGCGTGGTGAAGCCCTTGGGGAATTTCTGCTTGGCCTCGTCGTCGGGGATGGCCGGGGCGATGATGACGTCGTCGCCGTCCCGCCAGTCGACGGGGGTGGACACCTGGTAGTCGGCGGTGAGCTGCAGCGAGTCGAGCACGCGGAGCACCTCGGCGACGTTGCGGCCCGTCGACGCCGGGTAGGTCAGCGTCAGCTTGATCTTCTTGTCGGGGCCGATGATGAACACCGAGCGCACGGTCAGCGTGTCGTTGGCGTTCGGGTGGATCATGTCGTACAGGTCCGCGACCTTGCGGTCCTCGTCCCCGATGATCGGGAAGTTCAGGGCCTGGCCCTGGGTCTCGGCGATGTCACCCTTCCACGCCTGGTGCGACTCGACCGAGTCGACCGACAGCCCGATGAGCTTGGCGTTCCGCTTGTCGAACTCGGGCTTGGCCTTGGCGAAGGCGCCGAGCTCGGTGGTGCACACCGGCGTGAAGTCCTTCGGGTGCGAGAACAGGATGCCCCAGGAGCCACCCAGCCACTCGTGGAAGTGGATGGTGCCGTCGGTGGTGTCGGCGGTGAAGTCGGGGGCGATGTCGCCCAGGCGGACCGTCATGTTGGCCTCCTCGATGTCGGTCACGTGGCCACGCGGGCCGTGGTCGTCTCCGTCGGTCACCGGCGACTGTACCCGGTGGCAGGCCGAATGTCGACCTGACTGATCGGATTTCGGTCCCGGCTCCCGCGCGCCGCTCCCCCGGCCCGCGGGCCGCGGTGCGCGGGGCGCGGGCCGCGGCTCTGGGAGAATGCCGGCCATGACCGGCCCCGCCGGCGCCAGCGGCGCCTCCGAGGAACCCGGCGCGTCGCGCGAGCCCGCCGCGGCCGGACCGCCGGCGGCGGTCGTCGCCGCGTTCGACTTCGACGGGACGCTGACCACCGGCGGCAGCGTGTGGCCGTTCCTGGCTGCGGTGGCGGGGTGGCCGGCGGTGCTCGCGGCGTCGGTCCCGCTCGCCTGGCAGTTCGCCCTGGCCGGCGTCCTCGGCGGGCACTTCGCCGACGAGGCCAAGGAGCGCCTGTTCCGAGCCCTGCTGGCCGGCCGCCCGGCCGAGGCCGTGGCCGAGCGGGCCGAGGCGTTCGGCCGGGCGCACTTCGGCCGCCGGGCGCGGCCCGAGATGGTCGCCCGGCTCCGGGCCCACCTGCAGGCCGGGCACCGCGTCGTCATCGTGTCGGCCTCGCCGGAGCTCTACCTCCGCAGCATCGCCGCGAGCCTCGGTGCCGACGAGGTGATCGCCACCCGCCTCGCCGTCGACGGTGCCGGCCGGCTGACCGGCGGGTACGACGGCGCCAACTGCCGGGGCGCCGAGAAGGCCCGGCGCCTGCGGGCCTGGGTGGCGGGCCTGTCGCCGGGCCGGACCGGCGCCGAGGCCGGGGCACCGGCCACGGCCGGCGAGGTCGCCGTCTGGGCGTACGGCAACAGCGCCGGGGACCGGGCCATGCTGCAGGCCGCGACGGTCGGGGTCGCCGTCGGCCGCCTCGGCAGGCTCGGGCGGCTCCGGGGGTTCCCCGTGCTGCACGACGCTCCGGACCCCCGCTCGCCCGGCGGCGGCACGCCCCGCCAGCCCGTCGCTCCGCCGGGATCCCAGGGACCATGTCGTCGCTGACCGCGCCCCCCCAGCCCCACGGCGTCCCTGCACGGCCGGCGCCGGACGCCGGCCGGCCCGAGCCGCGGCCGGTGCCCGCGGGGCGCGCCCCCGCCGTCGCCGCCGGCACCGTCGCGGTGACCGCCCTGGCGGCGCTGGGCGTCGCCCTGCGGCTGTGGTTCCTGGCGCACGACCCGATCGAGGCCGACCAGGCCGTCGTCGGCCTCATGGCGCAGGCGATCCTCCACGGCCACCCCATGGTCTTCTACTGGGGCCAGGCGTACGGCGGGGTCGAGCCGTACGTCACGGCCGGCCTGGTGGGCGTCTTCGGCCTCCACCCGTGGGTCGTGAACGCCACGCCTGCCGTGCTGGCGGCGGTGGCGTGCGTGGTCGCCTGGCGGCTGGTGCGCGCCGTGGGCGGGAGCTCGGCGGCCGGCGCCGTGGCCGGCGCGCTGGTCTGGGTCTGGTCCGAGACCGACCTCTGGAGCTCCACCCGCGAGTACGGGTTCCGCGGCGTGGTGCTCGTGTGCTCCCTGCTGCTGCTGCTCGCCGTGGCGCGCCTGCTGGCCGACGACCGGCGCGCCGGCAGCTGGGTGCTGCTGGGCGCGGCGGCGGGGATCGGCTGGTGGGCGTCCCCCGAGATCCTGTACACGGCGCTCCCGGCGCTCGCCACCGTCGCGTGGGTCACGGTGCGGGCGGTCCGCGGCCGCGGCACCGCGGCGCTGCTCCCGGTCGCCGCCGGCGCCGCCGCCCTCGCCGTCAGCCTGGCGCCGTGGCTGGTGGCCAGCGTCCACGACCGGTTCGCGTCGATCCGCGAGGCGACGGCCGGCCAGGGCCCTGGCACCATGGGCTACCTCGGGCGGCTGCACGTCTTCTTCGTGCACACCCTGCCGATGGTGCTGGGCGCCCGCCTGCCGGTCACCGGGGCCTGGCTGGGCGGGCGCAGCGTCGGCGCGGCGGTCCTCGTCGTCACCGTGGCGGTGCTCGCCGTCGGCGCCGCCGCCGCCGCCTGGCACCTGCCGGCGGCCCGCCCGGCCGTCGCCGCCGTGCTCGCCTACCCGTTCGTCGAGGCCGCCATGGGACCGACCTCCTACTGGCGCGACGGCCGCTACGGCATCTACCTGCCCGCCATCGCCGTGGTGGCCGCCGTCGCCGGCTGGGACCGCTGGCTGCGCGGGCGCCCC
>JAJZYI010000084.1 GCA_021798135.1 Actinomycetes bacterium
CGGTGGCGACGGTGGCGTGGCGGTCGCCGACGGCGCCGTGGTGCGCGGTGGCGACGGTGGCGTGGCGGTCGCCGACGGCGCCGTGGTGCGCGGTGGCGACGGTGGCGTGGCGATGGCGGACGGCGTGGGCGACGGGCGGGGCGCGGGCCTGCGGGACTCTCCCGTCGGTGACGACCTTGGGCCCCGGGGACGCGACGCGGCAGCGACCGGCGACCAGGGGGCGGGTGCCGACGCCGGCACCGAGGAGGTGCCCGTGCTGGTGTTCGACGATGTGGCCCCGTCGCCGGCTCCGACGGTGCGCGCCGCGGCGGCCGAGAACGACCCGGCCCTGCGCGCCATGGCAAAGGCCGCCGGGGCACCCGTGGTGGCGCGTGGCAGCGGACGCTCGGCGGCCGCCGGGCCCAGACGGGCGGTGCGCGCCGTGTCCGTGGCAGCGGCCGTGCTCCTACTGGTGGGGCTGGCGGCGATCGGCGCCAGCCTGGTCCACACCGGTCACGGCGGCTCCTCCGGTGCCGTGGCGCCCGGGGGGAGCCGGGCGGCGGAGGGCGCCCACCCGCGCTCCACCGGCGCCAGCGGGAGCGCGCCGCGCCCGGCCGGCTCGGCGGTGGCGGGCTCGGCCGTGCACCCGACGACGGCCACGCTCTACGCCGCCACGGTGGCCGCTCCGGCGTCGGCCTACACGGTGGTGGTCTCCGCCACGGGGAACTGCTGGATCGAGGGCCAGCGGACCGATACCGGCCAGGACGTGTGGTCCGGGACGCTCACGGCCGGGGAGCAGCACACGTTCTCGTTTGCCGGTCCCGTCCTCCTCAGGATCGGGGCGGCGAACGCAGCGGTGACCCTGGACGGCGTTCCCGTGGCGCTGCCGAGCGGGTACCAGGCGCCGTACAACGTCACGTTCACGCCGGCCTGACCGGCGCCGCCCGCGGTGAGCTGCGGCCGGCGGTGCCCGTCAGCTGCTGATGCCGACGGCGGTCAGGACGAACGCGATCACCCGTGCCTCGTCGCGCCAGGCGTCGTAGCGCCCGGTGGGCCCGCCGTGCCCGGCTCCGAGCTCGACGTGCAGGAGCACCCGGTTGTCGGGGTGTGCGGCGCGCAGGCGCTGCACCCACTTCGCCGGCTCCCAGAACCCCACCCGGGGGTCCTCGAGCCCGGCGGTTGCGAGCACGTCGGGGTACCTGACGTCGCGCACGTTGTCGTACGGGGAGTAGGCGCGCATCGCGTCGTAGATGCCCGGATCGGCCTCGGGGTCGCCCCACTCGTCGCGCTCGATCACGGTCAGGGGCAGGGTGTCGTCGAGCATGGTGGTGAGGCAGTCGACGAACGGCACCTCGGCCACCACGGCCCGGAACCGGTCGGGCGCCAGGTTCATGGCCGCACCCACCAGCAGGCCGCCGGCGGATCCGCCCCTGGCGACCAGGCGCGACCCGTCGGCCCAGCCCGAGGTGGCGAGCATGTCGGCACACGCGACGAAGTCGGAGAAGCTGTTGGGCTTGGCGGCCAGCTTGCCCTGCTCGTACCACCGGCGGCCCAGCTCGCCGCCCCCGCGGACGTGGGCGATGGCGAAGACGACCCCCCGGTCGAGCAGGCTGAGGCGGATCGAGGAGAAGACCGGGTCGATGCTGTGCTCGTAGGCGCCGTAGCCGTACAGGAGGCACGGCGCGGTGCCGTCGACGGGCGTTTCGGAGCGGCGCACGACGGACACGGGGATCCGGGTGCCGTCGGGAGCGTCGGCCCACAGCCGGGTCGAGACGTAGGCGGCCGGGTCGTAGCCGCCGAGCACCTGCTGCTGCTTGCGCAGCACTGCCTGGCCGGTCGCAAGGTCGAGGTCGTACACGGAGCGCGGAGCCACCAGGGACGAGTACTCGTAGCGGAGCACGGTCGAGGCGAACTCGGGGTTGGGCCCCGCCCACGACGTCGACGGCGTGTCCGGGCACGGCACGAGCCAGCCCTCGTCGAGGGGCGACGCGAACGGGTCCGGCCCCGGCGGCAGGGGGAGCACGCGTATGCGGGCGCTGCCGTCGACCCGCTCGTGGAGCACCACGTGCCCGGCCAGGACGTCGAGACCGTCGATGCGCGACCCGGGGCGCTCGGGCACCACCTGGTGCCATGCGAGCGGTGCCCCCCCGCCGTCGCCGCCCGGCCCGGCAGCACTCGTGCCGACCGTGCTGCCGGAGGAGGCCGTGCCGACCGGGGAGGCCGTGCCGACCGGGGAGGCCGGCACCCGGGCCGCCGGCAGCGCCATCACGCGGAAGTTCTCGGCCCCGTCGTTGGTGAGCACCAAGAAGGTCCCGGTGTGGTGCTCGACCGTGCACTCCACGCCAGGGCGCCGGGGCACGACGACGGTGCAGGGCCCGCACGGGTCGTCGCAGCGCAGCGCCCGGACCTCGGAGGTCACCTTGGAGTGCAGCTCCAGGAGCACGTAGGCGCCGTCCTTGGTGCGCGAGACGCCCAGGTGGAAGCGCTCGTCGTCTTCCTGGTGGACGAGGACGTCGGTCGAGGGGTCGGTGGCCACCACGTGCCGCCAGAGCTGGAACGGCCGGTTGGCGTCGTCGGGGCGGGTGTAGAAGACGGTGTCGTCGTCGGCCCAGGCGACGCCGTAGGACGTCCCCTCGATCACCTCCGGCGGATCCGCCGGTTCGCTCCCGCCGGCCCCCGGGTTCCCTCCCGGCCCGGTGCCGGTGGTCCCGCCGATGGCGGCGCCCGGCTCCGGCAGCGAGTGGAACCGCAGCGTGTACCGCTCGTCACCGGTGGTGTCGGTGCTGTAGGCCAGCCGGCCGTGCCCCGGGCTCACGGCCAGGTCACCCAGGGCCAGGTAGGGCGACCCTGCGGCCAGGGCGTTCTCGTCGAGCAGCACCTGCTCGCCCGAGGGGCCCGGCTCGCCGGCGGCGGTCGCCACCAGGACCGGCGGCGTGTCGCGATCGGCGCCGCCGTGGCGCGGCACCCTGCAGTGCAGCGGGTAGTCGAGCCCCTTGACGGTGCGCTGGTAGTACCACCAGGCGTCCTTGGCGACCGGCACCGAGAGGTCGGTCTCGACGATCCGTGACCGGATCTCGTCGAACAGCCGGTCCTGGAGGGGTCGCGTGGGGGCGAGGACCGCCTCGGTGTACGCCTGCTCGGCGCGCAGGTGGGCGAGTACCGCCGGGTCGTCGCGGTCGCGCAGCCAGGCCCAGTCGTCGGTGCGCCGGTCGCCGTGGGCCGCGATGTCGAGCGGGCGGCGCTCGGCCAGGGGCGGCTGCGGTGCGTGCTGCTCGGCTCCGGTCGGGCCGGGTGCGATCTCGTCGTGCATCGGCCGATGATGCCCGATGGCGCGCCCGCCGGCAGCACGGGCCGGGGGGTCGCACGGGCCGGGGGGCCGGCCGGCCTGGGGGGCACGGGCCGGGGCGCTGGCCGGCCTGGGGGCACGGGCCGGGGCGCTGGCCGGGCCGGGGTGCCGGTCGCCGGCGCACCGGGGTCCGGCCGGGCCCGTGCCGAGGGGCGCCCAGTGCCGGCGGGGGGTTCCGCCCGGCCATGCCGAGTTGTTACTATGGCCGTAGGGGAAATCCGTCTACCGGTGCCGGCTCCCCTCCGCCACGTGGCGGCCCCGGCACCCAGGAGCGCACCATGGCAACCGTGGATCTCGATCTGGGTCGCTACAAGCTGGGCTGGAGCGACGCGGAGAACTACATCTTCAAGCCGAAGAAGGGGCTCTCCGAGCAGATCGTGCGCGAGATGTCCCAGATGAAGGGCGAGCCGGAGTGGATGCGGCAGTTCCGGCTGCGGGCGCTCAAGCGGTTCTTCGCCAAGCCGATGGCGCCGTGGTTCGCGGTCAACATGCCCGACCTGGACTTCGACGACATCTACTACTACATCAAGCCGACCGAGTCGCAGGTGAAGGACTGGGACGCCCTCCCGGACGCCATCAAGTCCACGTACGAGAAGCTCGGCATCCCCGAGGCCGAGCGCAAGTACCTCGCCGGGGTGACCGCTCAGTACGAGTCGGAGGTCGTGTTCCATCGCAACCGCGAGGACCTGGAGCGCCAGGGGGTGCTGTTCTGCGACATGGACACCGCCGTGCGCGAGTACCCCGACATCGTCCGGCGCTGGTTCGGCACCGTCATCCCGCCGAACGACAACAAGTTCGCCGCGCTGAACTCCGCGGTGTGGTCCGGCGGGTCGTTCATCTACGTGCCCCCGGGCGTGACGGTGGACATGCCGCTGCAGGCGTACTTCCGGATCAACGCGGAGAACATGGGCCAGTTCGAGCGGACGCTCATCATCGCCGACGAGGGCGCCCAGGTGCACTACGTGGAGGGCTGCTCGGCCCCCGTGTACTCCACCGACTCGCTGCACTCGGCGGTCGTCGAGCTGGTCGCGCTGCCCGGCAGCCGCATCACCTACACCACCATCCAGAACTGGTCGAACAACGTCTACAACCTGGTGACCAAGCGGGCCCGGGCCGAGGCCGAGGCGCACGTCGAGTGGATCGACGGCAACATCGGCTCGCGGCTCACGATGAAGTACCCCTCGGTGTACCTCGTCGGCCCCAAGGCGTCGGGCGAGGTCCTGTCGGTCGCCTACGCCGGGACGGGCCAGCACCAGGACGCCGGGGCCAAGATGGTGCACGCCGCCCCCGAGACGACGTCGACGATCGTGTCGAAGTCCATCTCCAAGGACGGCGGCGTGTCGACCTACCGGGGCCTGGTGCGCGTCGAGGAGGGCGCCAAGCGGGCCAAGAGCTTCGTCCGGTGCGACGCCCTCATCCTCGACGAGGACTCCACGTCGGAGACCAAGCCCTACATGGAGGTGGGGGAGCGCGACGCCCGCATCGGCCACGAGGCCACCGTGTCGAAGGTCGGCGAGGACCAGCTCTTCTACCTGATGAGCCGGGGGCTCTCGGAGAGCCAGGCGATGGGCATGATCGTCAACGGGTTCATCGAGCCGATCACCCGCACCCTGCCGATGGAGTACGCGGTGGAGTGGAGCCGGCTGATCGAGCTGCAGATGGAGGGTTCGGTCGGCTGAGCGGGCCTGGGCCCGGCCCGGCGCGGATGCCGTCAGTCAGGGGTGGCCGCGACGGGCAGGGGCAGCACGGCCCCGACCACCGTCCCCTCGCCCGGCGCGGAGCGCAACGCAAAGCTGCCGCCGAGGAGCCGGGCGCGCTCGCGTGATCCCAGCAGCCCGAGGTGGTCGGCGCCCCCGCTGGCGGGCCCGTCGGGCGAGAACCCCCTGCCGTCGTCGGCCACGGCGACGGCGAGCTCGTCACCGCCCAGCTCCAGGCTCACGTCGAGCCGCCGGGCGCCGGCGTGCCGGCACGTGTTGCGGACCGCCTCCTGCACGATGCGGAAGGCGCCCAGCTCGACGTCGGCGGGCAGCGGCCGCTCGTCGCCGCTCACCGTCAGCACCGTGAGCACGCCGTGCTCCTCCTCCGCGTCGGCGAGCAGGCTCTCGACGGCGGCCACCAGCCCGAGCTGGTCGAGCGCCGGCGGGCGGAGGCTCCTGGCCAGCGTGCGCAGCCGGGCCGCGGCGTCGAGGGCCTGCCCGCGGGCGTCGCGCAGCTGGTGTGCAGCCGCCGGGGTGGTGCCGGGGGTGTCGGCCAGGCTCTCGAGCCGCCGGGCGAGGTGGAGGAACAGCTGCAGGGGCTCGTCGTGCAGCTCGCGGGCGAGCCGGCGGCGCTGGTCCTCCTCGACCTCGACCAGGGTGCGGGCGTACCGGGTCTCGGCGGCCAGGCGCTCCAGCGTGGCTCGCTCGGCCCGGTCGTGCGCCAGGTTCAGGGCCTCGATCCGGTGGCCGACGAAGAGCGCCACCAGGTCGACGAGCACCAGGTTCACCACGTCGCTGGCACTGTGGCCCAGGTCGTAGGGCAGGAGCAGGTCGGGCAGCCACAGCAGGGTCGCCAACGCCCCCGTCGCTGCAGACCCCGCGATGCCGTAGCGGAAGGCTGCGTAGCCGACCGGCACCACCAGCACCACGACGGGGAGGCCGACGGGGAACGCCTTGGTCTCCACCGACGGGTTCAGGTCGAGGACGAGGTGGGCCGCAGCGATCACGACCACCGTCGCCTGCACCACCCAGAAGCGCCGGTCGTGCACCGGCGGGTGCACGGCGCTGCGCAGCACCGTGCCGATGCCGGGCGCTTCGGAGCGCCGGCCCGCCGTGGCCGGCGGGCGCGGGGGCACGCGCCCCGAGCGCTCAGGGCGCATCGGTGCCCGGACCGCCGGGCGAGCCCGGCGCGTGCCGGAGGGCCTGACCGCCACGGGCGGGGACCTGCTGCGCGACGGCGAACAGGGCGGCCTCGGTGCGCGACGCCACGCCGAGCTTGGCGAGCACGGCCGACACGTAGCCCTCCACCGTGCGGAGGCCCAGGCCCAGGTCGGTGGCGATGCGCTTGTTCGACAGGCCCCGGGCGATCAGTGCGAGGACGTCGCGCTCGCGCGGGGTGAGGGTCCCGGGCGCCGACGCCGCGCCGGACGGCCGCTGCCACCGCCGTGCCAGGCGCCCGGACACGCCTCGGTCGAGCACGAAGACGCCGTCGGCGACGGCACGCGTGGCGTCGACCAGCTCCCGGGCCGACGCCGTCTTGAGGAGGTAGCCGCCGACGCCGATGTCGAGTGCCCTGGCCACGTACGCGTAGTCGTCGTAGGCGCTCACCAGCAGGACCGCCGTGTCGGGGAACCGCTCGGCGCAGACGCGGGCGAGGTCGAGCCCGCTCATCCCGGGCAGCGCGATGTCGACGATGGCCACGTCGGTTGCCCGCCGTTCCAGCTGCTCCAGGGCCTCCTCGGCGCTCGCGGCCTGCCCCACCACCTCGATGCCCGGCTCCTGGGCGAGCAGCTGGCAGGCGGCGTCCCGCACCAGGGTGTGGTCGTCGACGACGGTGACGCTGATCGGCGACGTCGCCGAGCGCCTGGGCGTCGCCGCCCCGGTGCCGCGCGCCGCCGTGGGAGGGGCGGTGGCGTCAGGTGCCGTCGCCTCCTGGGTGCCGTGGGGCGCCGTCGGCAGGTGGTGAGCCGTCACGAGGTGCCCCCCCGCAGCGACGAGGGACCGGAGCCGACGTCGTCGCCGTACCGGGGGACCACGGTCGGTGCACCGAGGAACCACGGTACGGGCTCGGCGATCCGGGGCGGTGCCGGGCGTGGCATCCCCGTTGTCCGCCCTCCGTGCCCGGCGCACCATGGCGAACGTGATCGGACTGCTCTCCACGGGCTTCGGGGTGCTGGTCGTGGCGTGCCTGGCCGCCATCGCCTCGTGTGCGGTCGCCTTCGCGGGCGTGGTGCTGTGGACCGTCCTGACGGCACACCGCCCCGATCCCCGCCAGGACGAGCTCGACCGGGTCCTGGCCCAGATCCTCGGGTCCCCGCCGGGCCGCCCCGACCCGAGCGGCGACGAGCTCGACCGGGTCCTGGCCCAGATCCTCGGGTCCCCGCCGGCGTGACGGCGCCGGCGGGCGGGCGCCCGCCGCCGTCCCGTCTGCGGGGGCCCGTGGCACCGCCGTCCGGATCGCGGGGGCCCGTGGCACCGCCGTCCGGATCGCGGGGGCCCGTGGCACCGCCGTCCGGATCGCGGGGGCCCGTGGCACCGCCGCAGCAGGCTCGAGGCGGTGGCACCCGAACGGGTTCGGGCGAACCAGGCACCCGTGCCGCGCGCACCGGGGCGGCTGGCCGGCACTCCCGTCGACGCTCCCCGTGCGTCCCGGTCAAGGCCATGGTGCACTCCTCTGGTGCGGCGGTCGGGGCCGGCGCTGCAGGAGGACCCCTCGCCCCAGACGATAACTGAAATACTAAACGTAGACAAGGACAGTTGCCGTAGGGAACGCCACATGTTGCCCGGAGCCGCGCTGTCGGAGGCGGCCGCCCGTGGCCCCGGTGGGACGTGCCGTTCGGTCGCTCGGGCGGGGCGTGCCGATCGGTCGCTCGGGCGGGGCGTGCCGTTCGGTCGCTCGGGCGGGTGCCTGGGGGCTCCGCGGGCCGGACGGCTCCGCCGCGGTGGTCTCGCCCCGTGCGGACGGGTCATGGCACCGGCCAGCGGTCCCCGGCACCTGGTGGGACGGGGCATGATGGGGGGCGTGCCCATGCGGGAGGAGTGCAAGCACTTCCAGAGCCGGACCTACTCGTCGGGCGAGGTCGCCCGGTTCTGCGAGCTGGACCTGGCGCCGGAAGCGCCGTGGCGCTGCCCGTCGGACTGCCCCCGTTACGAGCGGCGGCTGGCCGACGCCGGCTGGGTCCACGGGACCCTCGTCGACCCGGCCGTCGAGGACGAGCCCACCGGCGCCGGCATCGGGCAGCTGCTCGACGACGCCGAGGACATCGTCAACACGGTCGGGCCCAAGGTGATCGCCGAGTTCGAGCAGAAGCGAGCCGCTGAGCAGCGTGAGCTGGCCAACCGCCGGCGGCGCTGGCCCTGGCGCAGGCACTGAGCCTGGATCCACCGTCTGACTCCGGCTGACGGCCGCTTCGTGGTCGATCACCCTGGAGTTCTCCGGAAGGCGGGCGTTCGGGGACCAACCTGCCAGCGCCAGGGCGTGCGAGGCCAAGCCTTCGCCGGTGACGTTCGGGCTGGATGCAGCGAGGGCGGCCGGGGCCGGTGGCCGGCACGTCGGTACGATGGACCGGATGGCCGCACCGACGCGCCGCACGCAGCAGGAGCGCAGGGCGGCTACCCGGACCGCCCTGCTGGCGGCGGCGGTGGCGTGCCTGACCGAGTCCGGCTTCGCCGGCTTCACCACGACCGAGGTGACGCGGCGCGCCGGGACGAGCCAGGGGGCGCTGTTCAAGCACTTCCCCACCAAGTCGGGGCTGCTGGCGGCCACCATCGAGCACGTCTTCGACGGCTTGCGCTCGGACTTCACGGCCGCCTACGAGGCCGTGCCGCCCGGGGAGCGGACCGTCGCCAAGGCCTTCGACCTGCTGTGGCGGCAGATGCTCGACGAGCGTCTCGGCGCCGCCTACGACCTCTACACCGCGGCACGCACCGACCCGGTGCTGCGCGCCGACCTCGAGCCCGTGGTGGCCGCCCATCTCGACCACCTGGTCTCGCTCACGGCGGCCGTGGCGCTCGGCACCGGCGTCGACGACCGCGACGGGCGCTTCGCCGCCCTCGTCGACCTGGCCATCCTGGCCGTGCAGGGCCTGCGCCTCAACCAGATGGTCCTGCCCGATCACGAGCAGGCAGCCAGGCTCCGGGCCCTGCTGCGGGAGCTCACGGAGGTGGTCGTACCAACTAAGTGACTAGTCACTTTCTAAGTGCTACGATCGAGGGGACGCCGGACGCGGCGGCGGTGGGTCCAGCGTCGCCGGCCCGACCGGGACGGCGACACCGGGACGGCGACACCGGGCCGGCAACCGCAGGGGAGGAGGGGCACATCCGATGCAGCTGGTCAGCGCCACGCCCTACGCGATCGCGGTGCCTCCCCCGCACCACGGCGGCTTCATCTGGTACTTCGTCCGCCTGGAGACCGACAGCGGCCTGGTCGGCTGGGGCGAGACGGCGGTGCTCACCAGCCTGTACGGCCACGAACGCGCCTACGGCGAGCTGGTCGCCAGCATGTTCCAGCGCTACCTGGCGGGCAGGGACCCGCTCAACCGGGACCCGCTGAACAAGCAGATGTACGCCGGGCTGACCTCCCACCACAACGACTACGTGGCCGCCGGCGTGATCAGCGCTTTCGACATCGCCATGTGGGACATCTGCGGCAAGGCCCTGGGGGTGCCGGTGGCCGACCTGCTCGGCGGCCGCCACCGCGAGCGGGTCCGCACCTACACCTACCTGTACGACTTCGAGCAGGAGCACGGGCTGCTCGGGTCGATCGCCAACTGGGTCGGCAACCCCACCCGCCTGGGGGAGGTGGCCCGGCGGGCGGTCGACGAGGGGTTCACCGCCGTCAAGTTCGACCCGCTCGACTATCTGCCGCCGGGCTCGCTGCCGCTGCAGCCGTGGGAGATCCCCCTGGCGCAGTACGACCGGGCCGAGCGCTGCGTCGAGGCGGTCCGCACCGCCGTCGGCAACGAGGCGGACATCTGCATCGGCACCCACGGCCAGATGACGCCGTCGGTGGCGAGGCGCCTGGCCCGGCGGCTCGAGCCGTACGACCCGCTCTGGCTGGAGGAGCCCTGCCCGCCGGAGAACTTCGAGGAGATGGGCCGGATCGCCCGGTCGACCAGCATCCCCATCGCCACGGGCGAGCGGCTCGCCTACGTGCACGACTTCCAGAAGCTCTTCGCCGCCGGCGCGTGCGCGTTCGCCCAGCCCGACCTCGGCTCGTGCGGCGGCATCACGGCGGCCAGGCAGATCGCCGGCATGGCCGAGGCGTACTACGTGCTGATGGCCCCGCACGTGTGGGGCGGCCCCGTGATCACCGCGGCGGCGCTGCAGCTCGACGCGGCCACGCCCAACTTCCTCATCCAGGAGAGCATCCACACGTCGCACGGGTTCTTCGACGAGATCGTCCGGGAGCCGCTGCGCTGGGAGGCCGGCGATCTCCTCGTCGACGACAGGCCCGGCATCGGGATCGAGCTCGACGAGGAGCGCCTGGCGGCCCACGCCGTGTAGCCGGGGGGCAGGACACCGACCCGGCACCGGTCCCCGCCGCCAACAGCACGGGAGGCGATCGTGAAGACCAACGCAGCTGTCCTCTGGGAGGAGAACACGCCGTGGAGCGTGGAGGAGATCGACCTCGACCCGCCGCGAGCCGGCGAGGTCCTGGTCGAGCTGGCCGCCAGCGGCCTGTGCCACAGCGACGAGCACGTGGTCACCGGTGACCTGCGGGGCTTCGTGGGCCCGCTGCCCACCGTCGGCGGCCACGAGGGTGCGGGGGTGGTGCTGGAGGTGGGCGAGGGGGTCCGCAGCGTCGCGCCCGGCGACCACGTGGTGTTCGGGTTCGTCCCGGCGTGCGGCACCTGCCCGAGCTGTGCCACCGGCCACTCCAACCTGTGCGACCTCGGTGGGCTGACCGCCAGCGGCATGCAGGTGTCGGACCTCACCACCCGCCACCACGCCCGGGGTCGCGACCTGAGCCTGGCCATCGGCTCGCTCGGCACGTTCGCCCACCACACGGTGGTGAACGAGGCGAGCTGCATCAGGATCGACAGGACCCACCGCCTGGACCGGGCCTGCCTGCTCGGCTGCGGCGTGGTCACCGGCTGGGGCTCGGCGGTGAACGCCGGCCGGGTCGCTCCCGGCGACCTGGTGGCCGTCGTGGGCATCGGCGGCATCGGCGCGAGCGCCGTCCTCGGCGCCAGGGCAGCGCGAGCGCCGTCCTCGGCGCCAGGGCAGCGCGAGCGCCGTCCTCGGCGGCATCGGCGCGAGCGCGGTCCTCGGCGCCAGGGCGGCGGGTGCCCGGGTCGTCGCCGTCGTCGACCCGGTGGCGTTCAAGCGCGAGAAGGCCCTGGAGCTCGGCGCCACCCACGCCTACGGGTCGATCGCCGAGGCGCGCGCCGACCTGGCCAGCTCCACCTGGAACCGCGGGTTCGACGTCGTGATCATGGCCATGGGCGTCGGCCGGGGAACCGCGCTGGGCGAGGCGTCCGAGCTGGGTGGGAAGCGAGCCCGCATCGTCGTGACCAACATGCACCCGGCGACCGAGACCTCGATCGACCTGTCGCCGATCATGCTGACCGTCTTCGAGCGACAGATCGTGGGGTCCCTCTTCGGCTCGTCGAACCGTTGCTTTTCCGTGCGCGAATGTGGGCACGGTCAGGCAGCTTCGCCTTGCGGCGAGGCGGTGACGGTCTTGTCCGCTTCTGCGGTGCCGTCTTCGCGGTTCACGGGGGCGTCCGACCGGGGTCGGGGGTGTGCCCCTCCACGCGCGTTTTCG
>JAJZYI010000085.1 GCA_021798135.1 Actinomycetes bacterium
TCGCGACCGGCTACAAGGCCCTCTACGAGGCCGAGCGGGGCTGGCGGGATCTCAAGTCGACGATCGACCTGCGGCCGGTCTTCCACCGCCGCGAGGACCGCATCCGCGCACACGGTTTGAACCCCCCTGGGTCTGATGGAGGCTCTCAGCCTTTGATTCCAACCAGTTGCTGGTCGGTCTGGTGGGCAGCGTAGAACGCCGCTTCGAACTCTGCCGGTGGCACGTCGCCGCAGTGGCCGTGGAGCCGGGTCTCGTTGAACCAGGCCACCCACGACAACGTGGCCAGTTCGAGGTGCTCGACGTCGTCCCAGCCGGCGGCGTCGGGTCCGTAGACGCACTCGGCCTTGTAGAGCCCGTTGGTCGTTTCCGCCAGCGCGTTGTCATAGGAGTCGGCCACCGTTCCGATCGAAGGCGTGGCGCCGATCTCCTCGAGGCGTTCGGTGAACCGCACCGACGTGAACTGGCTGCCGGCATCGGAGTGTGCCACCAGCCCGACCAGCCGGCGAGCACCGCGGCGGGCTCTGGCCATCTCCAGGGCGTCGAGGACCATGTCGGTGCGCATGTGCGACGCGACCCGCCAGCCGACGATCATCCGGCTGAACGCGTCGACGATGAAGCACACATAGGCCATGCCCGAGCGAGTCGGCACGTAGGTCAGGTCCGTCACCCACAAGGCGTTCGGCCGATCGGCGGTGAAGTTACGGTTCACCAGGTCAGCGGCCCGCAGCCCCTCGGGGTCGCGTCGGGTGGTGAACACCTTGCGCCGCCGGGTCACCCCGCAGATGGCCATGGCCCGCATCAGCCGGGCGACCTGGTCTCGGCCGACGTCGTGCCCGGCCCGCCGTGCTGCCTTCCACAGCTTGTCGACGCCGTAGACCTTGCGGTTCGCCACCCACAGCGCCATCAGGACCTGCATCATCACCGCGTCACGCACCGCCCGCGCGGATGGCTGGCGCTCGCGGCGCTTCGCCGCGTAGTACGTGCTCGGAGCCACCTGCAACACCTTGCAGACGGGCTCGACCCCGAGCTCGTGGCGGTTCTCGTCGATGAACCCGACGATCACTTCGGCAGGCGGTCGAGCTCCGCCGCGGCGAAATACGCCGACGCGCGACGCAAGATCTCGTTCGCGCGCTTCAACTCGCGGTTCTCCTGCTCGAGGCGCTTGATCCGCTCGGCGTCCTCCGTGGAGGTGCCGGGCTTGCCGCCATCGTCGATGTCAGCCTGACGCACCCAGGCCCGCACCGACTCCACCCCGAACCCCAACTGACGCGCGACGCGCTGCACCGTGCCGTGCTCGGTCCCCAACTCGGCCCGCAACTGGCGAACCAGCCGAACCGCCTGCTGCTTCTCCGACGGGCTGTACCGCCGCGTCGCCGGATGCCCCGAAGGCTTCTGTGTAGGCATAGCTCCATCCTCGCTTCCAAACGATGGAGCCTCCAACGATCCCAGGGGGGTTCACACCGCCGCAGAAGTAGAAGCCCCACTGCCCACCCTCCGCGAAGTCACCGCCCTACGAGACCAACTCCGCGACGTCGCCCTCCGCGGCCCCGGCCGCGTCCGCAAAGCCGTCGCCCAAGCCTTCGTCCACAGCCTCACCGTCGAATCGCGCGACCGCATCCTCCCCAAATTCCAGGTTCGCCGCGGACTCACCATCGAGCAGACCGGTGAACATGACGGAAACCCCTCCCAAGGAGGCCAAGGGAGGGCTGTTCGCGCCATGACACCTACGGTGGAGGTGGCGGGAATCGAACCCGCGTCCTCCGGCTTCTCAACAGGCCTTCTCCGAGCGCAGCCGGCAGCTGGATCTCGGGACCACCACCGCCGCCGGCGTCGTCGGTGGTCCCCAGCCGACCTGTGGTGTCCCCGGCGGCCGGTTGGCGGAACCGTCCGGGTGAGCCCTACTGGATGACGCCCGTACCCGACCCGCAGGGCTGGGGCCGGACGGACGGGCTACGTGTTAGGCAGCCAGCGCGAACTGAGGTTCGGCGTTTGTGTTGGTTTCCGGCTCTTTAACGTGGCTCCGGAGACCACGGCTCGCTTCTCCTGCATCGACGACCGGAGTCGAAACCGATCACCCCCTTGGCGGGCGGGGCACGGTGCCACACCCAGGGGCAAGTCTACCGGCACGCCACCGGCCCCTGCTCGCTGGGTGGTCCGGCCCCCGGCGGCCGGCGGCCGGACCGGGGCTCAGGCGTTGTCGAGGTGCCTCGACCCCCGCCTGGCCGACCACGAGGCGGCCCGGGCCATGTCCCTCGCCGCCTCGCGCGTGGCGTCGCGCTCGGCGATGGCGTGCCGCTTGTCGTGCAGCTTGCGGCCGCGGGCGAGGGCCAGCTCGACCTTGGCCCGGCCCTCCTTGAAGTAGATCGACAGTGGCACCAGGGTGAGCGCCTGCTGCTGGGTTCGGCCCATGAGCTCGTCGATCTGGCCCCGGTGCACGAGCAGCTTGCGCCGCCGGTCGGGGTCGTGCGTCCCGAAGCCCGACGCGTGGTCGTAGGGCGGGATGTGCACCCCGTGGAGCCACAGCTCGCCGTCGTCGACCCGGGCGAACGAGTCCTGCAGCGACGCCCTCCCGGCGCGCAGGCTCTTCACCTCGCTGCCCTGGAGCACGATGCCGCACTCGAAGGTCTGGAGGATGTCGTAGTCGTGCCGGGCCCGCCGGTTCCGGGCCACCTGGCGGATGCCGTCGGCGTCCTGCGCCGGCCGGCGGGGACCGCGGCGACCGGGTCCCTTGGCTGCCACGCCACGATCGTAGCGGTACGGTTGGCGGGCGATGACCGGCACGGGACCTGGGCGACCACCGACGCGGGGCTGGACGCCGAGCGGCGCGGGACCCGGGCGACCGGCGGCACGGAGCTGGAGCGTGACCGGCGCGCGGCCCGGGCGACCGGCGGCGCGGGGCTGGATGCCGAGCGGCGCGGGACCCGGGCGACCGCAGGCGCCGGATCGCGGGACGACAGCGAGAGGACCCGTGCGATGACCGCCGGCGGCCCGGGGCTCACCATCGGGCGCGAGGAGTGGCTGGCGATGGTCGCCCACTGCCTGGGCGCGTTCCCCGAGGAGGGCTGCGGCCTGCTCGGCGGCGACCCGGCCACCGGCGTCGTCGGCACGTGCTACCCGACGGCCAACGCAGCCGCGTCCGCCAGGATCTACACCGTCGACTCCCGCGACCTCCTGCGGGCGGACCGAGCGGCCGAGGCGCGCGGCGAGTCGATCATCGGGGTCTTCCACTCCCACACCCACACCGACGCCTACCCGTCGCCTACCGACGTCGACCAGGCACCCGACCCCAGCTGGCACTACGTCCTCGTGTCGCTGCGCGACACGGTGCCGTCCGTGCGCTCGTACCGGATCGTGGGGGGCGAGATCGCCGAGGAGCCGGTCACCGTCGCGGAGCCGCCCCCCGTCTGAGGGCACCCGCCGAGCCCACCCTCGGGCAGCGAGCCCGCTCTCGGGTCGTGGCCGCACCGGCGCCCCCTTGCGTCGTGCCCGGCGCCCCCTTGCGTCGTGCCCGGGGCACCCGCCGGCACGCCGGCACCCCCTGCGGCGGACGCCGCCGGACCCGTGGCACGCCTGCGCACCCGGCTGGACGCGGGCACCCGCGGGGTGGGCGCCGGCGGAGCGGTGCCCGGCACGCGCCGGAGGGGACCCGAGCGCCGGCCGTCCCGGTAGAATACCGACCGGAAGCATCAACATTCGTCGTACCGGTGACCGTCGCGGGCCCTGGCCGGCCACGGCCACCCGTCCTGACCAGGGAGGATGCGCGTGCCCGTCGAAGTCCGCCTACCGACCGTCCTGCGCAGCGCGGCCGGCGGCAGCGCGTCGGTCACCGCCGAGGGCGCCACCATCGGCGAGGTCCTGCAGAACCTGGTCGCCGCGTACCCGGCGATGGCCGGGCAGGTCCTGACCGACGAGGGCGCGCTGCACCGGTTCGTCAACGTCTACCTGAACGACGACGACGTCCGCTACCTGGAGCAGCTCGACACCAAGGTGTCCGAGGGCGACACCGTCTCGATCCTGCCGGCCGTGGCCGGCGGGTGACCGGCGGCCGCCCGATGGCACTCGTGCAGAGCGTCCTCGACCTGATCGGCAACACGCCGATGGTCGAGGTCAGCCAGCTCAGCCCGAACCCGCGCGTCCGCATCGTGGTCAAGCTCGAGGGGCAGAACCCCGGCGGCTCGGTCAAGGACCGGATAGCGCTGGCCATGGTGGAGCAGGCGGAGAAGGAGGGCGTGCTCGAGCCGGGCGCGACCATCATGGAGCCGTCGTCGGGCAACACGGGCATCGGCCTCGCCATGGTGGCCCGGGTGAAGGGCTACCGACTGAAGGTCGTGCTGCCGTCCAACGTGTCGGTCGAGCGCCGCCAGCTCCTGGAGGTGTGGGGAGCGGAGATCATCGAGTCGCCGGGGTCCGAGGGCTCCAACGGGGCCGTCCGGATGGCCAACGGGCTCCACCAGGAGCACCCCGAGTGGGTCTACCTCTACCAGTACGCCAACGAGGCGAACCCGGGGGCGCACTATGAGGGGACCGGCCCCGAGATCTGGCGCGACTGCCCCGAGGTCACCCACTTCGTGGCCGGGCTCGGCACCTCGGGCACCCTGCTCGGCGTGGGCCGGTTCCTGAAGGAGCGCAACCCCGACGTCCAGGTGTGGGCGGTGGAGCCCCCGGCGGGGGAGATGGTCGACGGCCTGCGCAACCTCGACGACGGCTACATCCCGCCGATCTTCTCCCAGCTGCACGGCGCCGAGCTGCTCGACCGCAAGACCATGATCGGGCCGCGCGAGTCGATCGAGTGGACCCGGCGCCTCGCCGAGGTCGGCGTGTTCGCCGGCATCTCGAGCGGCGCGGCTATGGCCGGCGCCGCCCGCTGCGCCAGGGCCATCGACAGCGGCGTGGTGGTCATCGTGGCCGCCGACGGCGGCTGGAAGTACCTGTCCACCGGCGCGTGGACCGACGACCTCGACGTCGTGGTCGAGCGGGCCAAGCGGACCATCTACTTCTGATCGGCTGGCGCGCGTGGACGGCGGACCCGGGGCACCCGGCCGCGGCCGGCGGCGGCGGACCCCCGTGCCCGAGCACCTGGAGCGCAGCGCCAGCTGGCACGGCTTGCGCCCCGGTGACCCGGTGGAGATCGCCGGCGTCGCCGGCCGGGGCCTCACCTGGACCTTCCAGGCCCACGTCCGCAACCGGCACAACGGCACCGAGTCCGTCGAGGTCCTCGGCGGCCGGCCCGGGCAGCAGCACGTCCGGTCGTTCCGGCCCGAGCAGGTGTTCCCCGTCGGCGGCCGCAAGCGGGGCGTCCCCTCGCTCGACGACGCCCCCCAGCTCCCCCTCGGCTGACCGCCGTCCCGGGCGGCACGGCGGGCGTCGGTATGCTCGCCGCTGCCGCCCCAGAGAGGTCCGATGCGCTTCAACCCCGATCAGATCGAGCGCTTCAGGCTGACGGCGCTCGACGTCGACGTCGAGCGCGGCGTCGTCGACCTCGGGTACGCCCTCGACGACGACTGGACGTTCACCGAGCGCGTGTCCTTCGGGCCGAGGCGTGCCGGTGTCGGCCCCGAGCTCGACGACGGCTTCGGCCGGGTGGCGCGCCTGCTGCACCTGGCGGCCGGCGTGAGCTACTACAAGGCGGCGGCGCCGGCCGTGCTGGCCGTGGAGACCGGCCCGCTGACCGACCTGGAGCGCCGCTTCGTCGTGGAGCTGTACGACAAGGGCCTGCGCGAGTTCGCCTGGCACAACGGGCTGCCGCTCGAGCGCCGGCTCACCGTCGACGCGCCGCCGCCCTCGCCCCCCGGGGGCGCGCCGGCACCGGCGCCGGGGCGGGGCGGTGTCACGGCCCCGCCGGCGCGCATCGCCGTGCCGGTCGGCGGCGGCAAGGACTCGGCGGTCGTCGCCGAGGCCCTGCGGGACCGCGACCCCGTGCTGCTGTCCGTGAACGGGCACCCGGCGGCCCGCCGCGTGGCCGAGGCGGCCGGGCTGGAGCTGGCCGTCGTCGAGCGCGCCCTCGACCCGGCGCTGCTGGAGCTCAACGACCAGGGGGCGCGCAACGGCCACGTCCCCATCACCGCCATCGTGTCGCTGGTGGCCGTCGCCGCCGGCTTCCGCATCGGGTACGACACCACCGTCATGGCGCTCGAGGGGTCGGCCGACGAGCCCACCCGTGTCGCCCAGCGGGACGGCCGACCGGCGGCCGGCAGCGGCGCGGCCAGCGCGGTGACCGGCAGCGGCGCGGCCAGCGCGGTGACCGGCAGCGGCGCGGCCAGCGCGGTGACCGGCACCGGCGCGGCGAGCGGGGCGGCCGGTGTGGCGGTGAACCACCAGTGGAGCAAGTCAAGCGAGTTCGAGGCCGTCCTGACCGCCGCGCTCGCCGGTGCGGTCGGGCCTGCCGTCCGCTACCGGTCGGTGCTGCGCGACGCCGGCGAGCTCGACATCGCCGCCGCCTTCGCGACCATGCCCCGCTACCACCGGGCCTTCCTGAGCTGCAACCAGGCCTTCGGCCGGTCGGGCCGTGACGGCTGGTGCGGCGCCTGCCCGAAGTGCCGCTTCGTCTACCTGGCGCTGGCCACGGCGATGCCCCCCGACCGGCTCGCCGGGATCTTCGGCCGCGACCTGCTGCGCGACGCCACCCAGGCCGAGGGGTTCCGCGACCTGCTGGAGGAGGACCGCAAGCCGTTCGAGTGCGTGGGCACCCGGGCCGAGTCCCTAGCCGCCATCGCCGAGCTGGCAGGGGACCGGGCCTGGGCGGACGCCGCCGTGGTCCGCTCGCTCGCCCCCGTCGCCGCGGCCCAGGGCGCCGTGCCGGCAGCGCACCTGGCACCCGCCGAGCTCGTCCGGCGCATCCGTTCCGCCGTCGACGCCGAGGACCCGGGATGACCGGCCCGGGTGGGGCGGCGGCCGGGCGGCGCGGCCTGGAGCGGCTCCGCGGCGCCCGGGTGGCCGTGTGGGGGACCGGCGTGGAGGGGACCGGCGCCATCGCCCTGGCCCGGTCGGTCGGCGCCGAGGTCACCGTGGTCGGCGACCCCCGTGTGGCGGGCGACTCCCGTGTGGCGGGCGACTGCGGTGTGGCGGGCGACTCCCGTGTGGCGGGCGCCTCCGGTGTGGCGGGCGACTCCCGTGTGGCGGGCGGCCCGGTCCTCGCACCGTCGGTCCTCGCCGACGGGCGCTTCGACGTCGTCGTCCGGTCGCCGGGCGTCTCGCGCTACCGCCCCGAGCTGCTGGCCGCCTCGGGCGCCGGTGCCGTGGTCACGACCCTGACCGCCATCTGGCTCGAGGACTTCGGCGACGGCCCGGTGATCGCCGTCACCGGCTCCAAGGGCAAGACGACCACGGCGACGCTGGCGGCTGCCGCCCTGCGGGCTGCCGGGCGGCGCGTGGCGGTCGCCGGCAACATGGGCCGACCGGTCGCCGAGCTGTACGGCATCGCCCCGCCGGGCGCCGGCGCGCACGGCGCCGGGCCGGCCGGCACCGGCGCCGACGCGGTGGTGATCGAGGTGTCGAGCTTCCAGGCGGCCGAGGTCACCGTGTCGCCGCGCGTCGGCGTCCTCACGCTCCTCGCTCCCGACCACCTCGACTGGCACGGCACCTACGAGCGCTACGTCGCCGACAAGCTCAACCTGTTCGCCCACCGGCCCGGCTCCGTCGTGGCGGTGAACGCGACCGATCCCCCGGCGTGGGCCGCGGCGGGCCGCTTCGCCGGGCGCACCCCCTATGGCCGGCCCGGCGACCCGATCGGTGTGGGCGAGGGGCCGGGCGGGGACCTGCAGGTGACGGTGGCGGGCCGCCCCTACCTGGCCGCCGGCGAGCTCGAGGGCACCGCCTTCGGGTTGCGTGGCCGGCACAACCTCGTCAACCTGTGCGGCGCGCTGGCCGCCACGCAGGCCCTCGGCGGCGACGTCCCCGAGCCGGCGTCGCTGCTCGGCACCCTCGACGCCACGCCGGCGCTGGGCAGCCGGCTCCGCACCGTGGCGGCGGCGGGGGGGCTCGAGCTGGTGGACGACGCGCTCGCGTCCAACCCGGCGGGCGTGGTGGCCGCGCTCGAGACCTTCGCCGGCCGGCGGCTGTGCCTGATCGCCGGGGGTGCCGACCGGGGCGTGCCGATGGCGCCGCTGGTCGACGCCCTGGCGTCGCTGCGCCCCGAGCCGTCGGTCGTGGTCCTCGGCCCGGCCGGCCGCCGGCTCGCCGGCGAGCTGGCCGCCCGGTGCCCGGGGCTGGCGTGCCGGGCGGCCGAGTCGGTGGAGGAGGCCGTGCACGTGGCCGCCGACGCGCTGGGCGGCCCCGGCGTGGTCCTGTTCTCGCCGGGCGCCCCGACGCCACGCGAGGACGGCTCCTACGTCGACCGCTCGGCGGCCTTCGCCGCCGCGGCGCGGGCGTGCCTCGGCCCGGGCGCGGGCCCCGGCGGCGGCCGCGGCGCCGCCGACCCGGGCGTGCGGCCGTGCTGACGCTGACCGTCCTCGGATGCGACGGCAGCCACGCCGGCGCCGGCGGCGGCCCCCACCCGCGCCCGGCCGGGGCGGGCAGCGGCGCCGGCAGCGGCTACCTGGTGCGCTGGTGGCCCGAGCCGACGGCGGTGTGGGTCGACGCCGGCCCCGGGACGTTCGCCGCGCTGCAGCGGGCGTGCGACCCTCGGCGGCTCGACGCCGTCGTCCTGACCCACCGCCACCTCGACCACTGCACGGACCTGGCCGGCTTCGTGACCGCGGCCCGCTGGGTGTGGGGCTGGGATCGCCAGCCCCTGCCGGTGTTCGCCGCCGCCGGCGTGCGCGACGCGCTGGCGGACGTCGTCGGCGAGGCCCTGGCGGCCGGCGGGCGATCCGGCCGCCCGGTGCTGGCCTGGCACGAGGTGGGGGACGGCGACAGCGCCGCCGTCGGACCGGTGACGGTGCGCTTCGCCGCGACCGACCACGGCCCGCCGACCGTGGCCGTCCGGCTGGCCGTCGGCGGCCGGGCGCTCGGGTACTCTGCCGACACCGGGCCCGCATGGCCGCTGGCCGCGCTCGGGCACGACCTCGACCTCGCGCTCTGCGAGGCCAGCTACACCCACGAGCACGAAGGGACGGCGCAGCACATGAGCGGACGACAGGCAGGAGCCGCGGCCCGGGCTGCGGGGGCCCGGCGGCTGGTGGTGACCCACCGCTGGCCGTCGGTCGACCCGCACGCGTTGCTGGAGGAGGCCGCCGCGGCCTTCGGCGGGCCGGTCGACGCCGCCGTCGCCGGCCGGGGGTTCTCGCTGTGAGCGTGGCCGCCGACGACGACCGCACGCGGCGGGCCGACGGCCGGTCCCTCGGCGAGCTGCGGCCAACGTCGTTCGAGCGCGACTTCACCGTGTTCGCACCCGGGTCGGTGCTGGTGAGCATGGGGCGGACGCGGGTCCTGTGCACCGCGTCGGTCGAGGACCGCGTGCCGCCGTGGCTGCGCGGCGGTGGCAAGGGCTGGGTGACGGCCGAGTACTCGCTGCTGCCCGGCTCGTCGCCCGAGCGTGTCGGCCGCGAGGCCGCCAAGGGGCGCCAGTCGGGGAGGACGCACGAGATCCAGCGCCTGATCGGCCGGTCCCTGCGCGCCGTGACCGACCTGGTCGCCATGGGCGAGCTGCAGGTGACGGTGGACTGCGACGTCCTGCAGGCCGACGGCGGCACCCGGACGGCGTCGATCTGCGGGGCGTACGTCGCGCTCCACGACTGCTTCACGCGCCTGCTGGCCAGGGACCAGCTCCGGACCCACCCGCTGGTCGACGCCTGCGCGGCCGTGTCGGTCGGGGTCGTCGACGGCGTGTGCATGGTGGACCTCGACTACAGCGAGGACTCGCGAGCCGAGGTCGACATGAACGTGGTGATGACCGGCTCCGGGCGGTTCGTGGAGGTCCAGGGGACGGCCGAGGGCATGGCGTTCACCCGCGGCGAGCTCGACGAGCTGGTCGACGGGGCCGAGTCGGCCATCGGGGAGATCCTGGAGCTGCAGCGCCAGGTCCTGGCCGCACCGCCCCCGCCCCGGTGAGCGGGGCGACGGCCGGCGAGGCCGCCGGGAGCGGCCCCGGCGCGCTGCGGCTGGTGCTGGCCACCGCCAACGCCCACAAGGCGCGGGAGATCGAAGCCATCGTGGCCGGGACGGGCGAGGACTGGATCGAGCTGGTGCCCAGGCCCCCCGACGTCCCCGACGTCGAGGAGACCGGCGACACGTTCGAGGAGAATGCGCGGCTCAAGGCAGCGGCCCTGGCGGCGGCGACCGGCATGCCGGCGCTCGCCGACGACAGCGGCATCGAGGTCGACGCGCTGGGGGGCGCCCCCGGCGTGCGCTCGGCCCGCTACGCGGGCGAGGGCGCGTCGGACGCCGACAACGTCGACCTGCTGCTCGACGAGCTGCGCCGGGTCGGCGCCGGGCAACCCGACCAGCGCCGCGCCCGGTTCCGCGCCGTGGTGATCGCGGTGTTCCCCGACGGCAGCGAGATCGTCGGGGAGGGCGCGGTCGAGGGCACCATCGTCGCCGCACCTCGCGGGGCGGGGGGCTTCGGGTACGACCCGGTGTTCGCGCCCGACGGGCTCGGCGGCCGCACCTTCGCCGAGGTGGACCCGGCCGACAAGCACCGCCTGTCGCACCGGGGCCGGGCGCTTCGAGCCCTGCTCGTCGGCCTGCGGTCGCAGGCTGCCGGCGTCGGCGGCCCCTGAGCCGGCGCGGCCGGCTACGACACCATGAGCAGGCCGGTCGCCACCATGAGCAGTGCGACCAGCGGGCGCACGGCCCGGGACCGGGCGCCCGACGACACGCAGGCGCCCAGGGTGACGCCGGGGACGGCACCGGCCGACAGGGCGGCGGCCACCGGGAGGACGACGTCGCCGGCCACGAGGTGAGCGACGGCGGCGGCGGCGACGAGCGGTACCGCCTGGACCAGGTCCGTGCCGACGAGCTCCGCCGCCGTCAGGTCGGGGTACAGCAGGACGAGCCCGGCCAGCACCAGGCTGCCCGACCCGACCGAGGTCAGGCCCACGAGCAGCCCGCCGGCCGCGCCCAGCAGGACGGTCGCTGCCGGCCGGGTCGCGGCTGCGCGCCGGGCGCCCGGCCAGGTCGCGTCACCGGGCCCTTCGGGCCCTGACCGGCGGCGCCGCAGCGACGCGGCGGCGCTCAGCAGGAGGGCGGCGCCGATGGCGGGTCGCAGCCACGGGTCCGCCGGCGTCGCCAGGGCGCGTGCCAGTGCCACCCCTCCCGTCGCCGCCGGCACGGAACCGAGGGCGAGCCAGCCGGCGATGTCGAGGCGGGCCGTCCGGCGCCGGAGGTGGACGGCGCCCCCGATGGGCTTGACCAGCAGCGACGTCAGCAGGTCGATCCCCACCGCGGCCAGGCCCGGCAGCCCGAACCCGAGGACCAGCACCGGGGTGAGCAGCGCGCCGCCGGCAGCGCCGGCCAGCCCGACCAGGAAGCCGACCACCGCTCCGGCGAGGGCGAGCGCGACGGCCCTGCCGGCGTCGGTGCCCTGCGCAGCGGACCGCAGCGCCACCAGGTGGGGGTGGAGCCCGCCGAGGCTGCCCAGGTGGGGGTGGAGCCCGCCGAGGCTGCCCAGGTGGGGGTGGAGCCCGCCGAGGCTGCCCAGGTGGGGGTGGAGCCCGCCGAGGCTGCCCAGGTGGGGGTGGAGCCCGCCGAGGCTGCCCAGGTG
>JAJZYI010000086.1 GCA_021798135.1 Actinomycetes bacterium
GCGCCGCCCTGCGACCGCGCCCCGCGGGATCGGTCGGCTCGGGAGGCGGGGTCGCCGGCGGGGAGGCCACGCCGAGAGTCTGGCGCAGCCGGCGCACCCGCCCCGTGCGCGCCGCCGGCCGGCGGCACGCCGCCCCCCCTGCTCCAGGTCGCCGGGTCAGCAGGGCGGCACGGCCGCCGGCCGGCGCACGGTCACTGCTGCAGGACGAGCTCGATCTCGAGCTGGATGTCGATCTTGTCGCTCACCACGACGCCGCCGGTCTCCATCACGGCGTTGAAGTTGACGCCGAAGTCGCTGCGCGAGATCTGGCCGGTGGCGGTGAAGCCCGCCCGGGTGCCGCCGTACGCGTCGGGGCCGAAGCCGCCAAGCTCCAGGCGCAGCGGGACGGGCTTGGTGACGCCCTTGAGGGTCAGCTCGCCGTCCAGGAAGAGGTCGTCGCCCTCGGAGCGCACGCCGGTCGACCGGTACGTCATGGTCTTGTGCTGGTCCACGTCGAAGAAGTCGGCGGACCGGATGTGGTTGTCGCGGTCCGGGTTGCCGGTGTCGATCGTGGTGAGGTCGATGGTGGCGGTGACCGACGACTGCAGCGGCTCGGCGGCGGTGACGACCTGGCCCTCGAACGTCGTGAACTTGCCGCGGACCTTGCTCACCATCATGTGGCGCGCCGAGAAGCCCACCTCGGAGTGCACGGGGTCGATGGTCCAGGTCCCGGCGACGTAGCCGGGGATCGTTGCTGCCGTGAGCGTGGACATGGGTGTCTCCTCATCGCGGATCGGCCCGGGTTCGCCCGGATCCGGGGGTGTGCCTCAGCCCAACAGGGATGATGTGTCAACTATTCCCGATCAGAGGTGACGTGTCAACAACTGGGTAGACTGGGCACATGGCAGGTCCGTGGCTCGATCCGGGGGACGAGTGCGTGTGGCGCCGCTTCCTGGACATGCAGGCGAGCCTGCGCGGCCGCCTGTCGCGCGAGCTCCAGCGCCAGACGGGCCTGTCGGAGGCCGACTACGAGGTGCTGGTCCGGCTGTCGGAGTCCCCCGGCCGCAGCATGCGCGTGTTCGAGCTGGCGGAGGCCACCCGCTGGGAGAAGAGCCGGCTGTCGCACCACCTCACCCGGATGGCGGGGCGGGGCCTGGTCCGGCGCGCGGGCTGCCCGACGGACAGCCGGGGGACCGTGGTGGAGCTGACCGAGGCCGGCTGGGAGACCATCGTCCACGCCGCGCCGCTGCACGCGGCGGACGTTCGCCGGTGGTTCGTCGACGCCCTGTCGCCCGCCCAGCGGGCCAGCCTGGGCGAGATCGCCGGGGCGGTCGTCGCGCACCTCGCCGCGTCCGAGGCCGACGAGACCGACGACGCCGGCGGCCTCGACCCGACGCTCCCCGCCTGAGCACCGGGCGCCGTCGCGCCGACGACGCCGACGGCACCGGCCCGGCAGCCGGAGACGGGGCGCGGTGGCGTGCACCCCGCCGACGTCTGCCATCCTCTAGCTCATGTTCGACGACGCGCTCCGCGCCAACCGCACGTACGCACGCCGCTTCCGCCTCGGCACGATGGAGGCGAGGACCACCAAGGGCTTCGCCGTGCTCACCTGCATGGACACCCGCATCGACCCCCTCGCCATCCTCGGGCTCCAGCTGGGTGACGCCAAGGTCATCCGCAACGCGGGGGGCCGGGCCACCGACGACGCCCTGCGCTCCCTGGTGCTGGCAACGCACTTCCTCGGCGTCGAGGAGATCGCCGTCATGCACCACACCCGCTGCGCGCTCGCCGGGCAGACCGAGGAGAGCGTGCGGTCCGACCTCGCGGCCGCGGGCACCACCCCCCCGCCGGCGTGGTCCGCCCTGGCGATGCCCGACCCGGACGACGCCCTGCGCTCGGACGTCCTGGCCGTGCGCAGCTGCGACCTGATCCCGAGCGGGACCAGGGTCGAGGGCTGGCGCTACGACGTCGGGACCGGGTTGGTCAGCCGCCTGGTGACCGCCTGACGTCCGGGGGCCGCGGTACCCGGCCTGCAGCACCCGGCCTGCGGCACCCGGCCTGCAGCACCCGGCCTGCAGCACCCGGCCTGCAGCACCCGGCCTGCAGCACCCGGCCTGCAGCACCCGGCCTGCGATGGCCGAGCCGCGCCGGGACGGAGGGCTGCCGTCACGGCGCGCCGGGACCCGGCGGTAGGGTGGTTAGGGGGCCACACCAGGAGGAGGCCTGACCCATGGCGACCGCAGCGGTGCGAGGCGCGGTGAGCCGGACGTTCTCCTCCCTGCGGGTCCGCAACTACCGCTACTACTTCGCCGGCCAGAGCCTGTCGCTCGTCGGCACGTGGATGCAGAGCATCGCCCAGTCGTGGCTGGTGTTCGCCACCACGCGGTCGGGAACCCAGGTCGGCCTGCTCGTCGCCGCCCAGACCCTGCCCGTCCTGCTGTTCGGGGCCATCGGCGGCACCATCGCCGACCGGTTCGGCAAGTACCGCATCCTGCTGTGGACACAGAGCCTGGCGGGCGTCCAGGCGGGTGTGCTGGCGGCGCTGGACCTGTCCGGCCACCTGCAGCTGTGGGAGCTCTACGTGATGGCGGCGTCGCTCGGGATGATCAACGCCATCGACAACCCGACGCGCCAGACGTTCGTGGTCGAGATGGTGGGCCGGTCGCAGCTCCCCAACGCCGTCACGCTCAACTCGGTCATGGTCAACGCCGCCCGGGCGCTCGGGCCTGCCGTGGCCGGCCTGGTCATCGCCACCGTCGGCACGGGGTGGTGCTTCGCCGTCAACGCCGCGTCGTTCGGGGCGGTCGTCCTCGCCCTCACGGCCATCCGCCAGGACGAGCTGGCGCCGGCCCCGCGAGCGGCCCCTGGCCGCGGCCAGCTGCGGGCCGGGTTCCGCTACGTCGCCCGCACGCCACTCCTGCGGGACTCCCTCATCATGATGGCGGTCGTCGGCTGCCTCACCTACGAGTTCCAGACCAGCCTCCCTCTGGTCGCCGGGGACACCTTCCGCGGCACGGCGGTGACCTACGGGTTCTTCACCGCGTTCATGGGTGCCGGCGCCGTCGTCGGCGGGCTCGTGGCCGCCGGCCGACGCCACCACGGGCCGATGCGCCTCGTCACGACGTCCCTGGCGTTCGGAGCAGTGGTGCTGCTCGCCGCCCTGGCGCCGACGGCCCCGGTCGAGTGCGCAGCGCTGGTGCTGGTGGGCGCGGGATCCGTGACCTTCCTGTCGCTGGCCAACGCCACCCTGCAGCTGCAGGCCGAGCCGACGATGCGCGGCCGCGTCATGTCCCTGTGGTCGGTGGCGTTCATGGGGACCACGCCCATCGGCGGGCCGATCGTCGGCTTCGTCGCCGGCACGCTCGGCGCGCGCTACGGCCTCGGCCTCGGCGCCGTCGCCGCGCTGGCCGCAGGTGCCTTCGGCATGGTGGCCTTCGGCCGGCGAGCGAGCCGCCCGGAGCCCGACTCGGTCCCCGAACCGCTCGGCGGGGACGGCGAGGCGATCGACGCCGGAGCCGACCAGGACCTCGTCGGCCCGGAACCGAACCCGGCCTGACCGGCACGCCCAGCCGCCCCCGGATCCCGGCCTGACCGGCACGCCCAACCGCCCCGGATCCCGGACTGAGCGGCACGGCCAACCGCCCCCCGCCGGGACCGCCACCGAGCCCGCACCACCTAGCGCACAATTCGGATACCACTTTGTGCACCATTTTTGCTACGCTATGTGCTAATGAGCCCGATGCCGAGCATCGTGATCAGCGGTGGCGCCGCCGGCGTGCCGGCGGCGGTCACGTTCACGGCCTCGGGAGCCGGGCCGCCACCGAGCACCCCCCTGCCCGCCGGCGCAGCACTCGTCGCCGGCGCCGCCGAGGCGCTCGCCACCACCGCCGCCGAACCACCGCCACGCCCCCCGTCGGCGACCGACGCCCTGGCCGCGGCCGCCGCGGCGTGGTCGACCGCCGCCGCATGGTCGCCGGTGGTGCTGCTGACGGCCGGTGCCGCGGCCACCGGCGTGGGCGGGACCACGCCGGGCTCGGCGGCGCGCCGGGGCGGTTCCGCCGGCCCCGCCAGCGGCGGCACGCGCAAGCCGGCCCCGTCCGCCTCCCACCTGGCGGGTGGGCCGAGCGGGCAGGCCGCCAGGGGGTCCGTCGCAGCCCCCTACCCCACCAACCTGCTCGTCGCCCACCTCGCCACGGCGGCCAACAGCGCGAGCTTCGTGAAGTCGAACATCGCCGCCCTCCGGCGGGCGGTCGCCGCCTACAACGCCATCATGGCCCTCTTCATCGGCTGATCCGGCGGCTGCGCGCCGGGCAACGGCTCCTCGCCGTCCCGCCGCACACCACCCGCAAGCTCGCCCGGAGCCCCGGGAGGCGGCCCGGGTCGGCAGCGAAACCGGGGCCGAGCGCCAGCAGTAGTTCACTCTTAGTCACCTCTTTGCTACGCTAAGCACTTGTGATGGGTGCCATCGCCAGCGCCGCCAGCGGCGTCGCCGCCGGGACGCAGTGGCTCGACATGGTGGCCGGGAACGTGGCCAACATGAACGACGCCGCGACGCCGGGCTCACCCGTCTACCGCACCCAGACGCCCGTGCTCGCGCCATCGGGCGGCGGCACCGCCGGGGTGGCCGTCGCCGGCACCGCGCTCGGACCGGCGAGCGGCACCCCCGCCTACCAGCCGACCAGCCCCCTGGCCGACGCCCAGGGCATGGTCGGCTACCCCACCGACTCCCTGGTCACCCAGCTCACGGGGGCGAACGGCGCCCAGCTGCTGGTACAGGCGAACGCCGCGGTCCTCCGCCACGCGGTCGCCGCCTTCCAGTCGCTGCTGGGTCCGCGCAGCCAGGGCTGAGCCTCGGGGCGCGTCGGCGCCCCCTCTGGCGCTCGCGTCGGGCCCGGCCGTTCTCGAGCCCCACGGCAGCCTGCCCCCACCCGGACCGGCCGGCTCGGCACGGTGGCTCGGCACGGAGGGGCACCACCGGCGGTGCGGGTGCCGGCGATGCGGGTGCCGGCGGTGCGGGTGCCGGCGATGCGGGTGCCGGCGGTGCGGGTGCCGGCGATGCGGGTGCCGGCGATGCGGGTGCCGGCGATGCGGCAGGGGTGCCCATGCCGTTCGACCCTGGGCCGGTGCGCTCTCGCACGGGAAGCTGGACCGCATGGGCGCCGCGGTGAGCACCGCATGGGCACCGCGGTAAGCGTCGTCGCCGCGCTCGCTGCGGCGGCGATGTTCGGCACCGCGTCGGTGCTGCAGCACGACGAGGCCAGCGCCGAAGACCCGGGGGGCGGCTTCCTCCGGCTGTCGTCGATCGGCCGGCTCGTCCACCGCAGGCGCTGGCGGCGAGCCGTCGCGCTCGCCGCCGCCTCGTTCGGCATGCAGGCCCTGGCGCTGTCGTTCGGCCCGCTCGTGCTCGTACAGCCACTCGCCGCCACGGACCTGCTGTTCGCCATGCTGCTGCTCGCCTGGCGCCAGCGCCGCCGGCCCTCCGGCGGCCACGCCGCTCACGGCACCAGCCGGCGCCCCGGCCACCTCGCGGGCAACCCCGGCACCGGACCCGCCGGCGACCCAGCCGGCCGCACCGGACCCGCCGGCGACCCAGCCGGCCCCACCGGACCCGCCGGCGACCCAGTCGGCGGCGAGCGCCGCGTCCGCTCGCTGGACTGGGCCGGTGCCGCCCTCGTCGCCGGCGGCGTCGCCGCCTTCCTGGCCCTGGTGCCGCCGGGCGCCGGCCGGTCGACGCCCCCCGCTGCGGCCTGGACCCCGGTGTTCGGCGCCATCGGTGGCGCCCTCGTGGCGACGCTCGCCCTCGGTGCCCTCGTCCGCACCCGCCCCGTCGCCCGGACGGCCCTGCTGGCTGCTGCGGGCGCCGCCGTCTTCTCCCTCGTCGACGCCCTGACCAAGAGCGTGGTGGGGTGGATAGGCGCGGCCGGCGCCGGCATGTTCCTGCAGTGGGAGCCCTACCTGCTGCTCGTCGTCGGCATGCTGGGCACGCTCCTGGCCCAGGCCGCCTACCAGGCAGGCCCGCTGCTCGTCAGCCTGCCAGTCATCGACACCGTGGAGCCCGTCGGCGCCGTCGCCATCGGCGCCACGGTGTTCGCCGAGCCCCTGGCGCGCTCGCCCGGGCTGCTGGCGGTGCAGCTGCTGGCCGGTGCCGTTGCCGTGTCGGGCATCGTCCTCCTGGACCGCTCGCCGCGCCTCGCGGCGCGGGCAACGCTGGGCCCGCCAGGTGAGCAGCCCAGCCACCGGCCCTAGCATGGCGGTCGATGGCCGAGCGACGGAACGCCCCCCACCAAGGGCGCCGGCTGGCGGCCAGGGCCCGTGACGCCCTCGTCGGACCGGCACGCCCCGGACGCGTCGACCCGGTGCGGCTCCCCGAGCCCGAGCAGCGGGCCGTCTACCGGATCCTCACCTTCGCCCTGCGGGCCGGGGCGCTCATGCTCGGCAGCGGGGCCGGCACCATCGAGGTCGAGTCGGCCATCCTGGAGCTGACCGCCGCCTGCGGCCTGCACCGGTGCGAGGTGGACGTGACCTTCACGTCCATGACCGCCTCCTACATCCGCTCCGACGACGTCGAGCCGGTCACCACCCTGCAGGTCGTGCGCGACCGCACCGTCGACTACGGGCGCCTGGCCGCCGTCGACGCCCTGCGGGCCGACCTGTCGGCGGGACGGATCACCCCGCAGCAGGCCTTCTCCCGGCTCGACGCCGTGGTCGCCAGGCCACCGCGGCGCACCCGGTACGTGGTGCTCAGCTGGGCCGGGATGGCCGCCGCCTTCACCGTGCTGCTCGGCGGCGGCGGCCTGGCCGCCGCCGTCTCCTTCGTGTCGGCGACCGCCGTCGTCGTCGTCCTCGCCGCCCTCTCCCGGCGGGGCATCCCCGACTTCTTCCGCGCCGCCTCGGGCGCGGCCATCGCCACCGCCTTCGCCATGGCGCTCGAGTCGGTGGACGCCCCGGTCCACACCTCGCTGGTGGTGGCCGGCGGCATCATGGTGCTGGTCCCCGGCTACGCGCTGGTGGCCAGCGTGCAGGACGCTCTGACCGGCTTCCCCATCAGCGGCTCCGCCCGCGGCCTCGAGGTCCTGCTCACGGCGGCCGGGATCATCACCGGCGTGGCCGCCACCCTCTACGTGTCGGTGGCGCTCGGTGCCAACCTGCGGCTGGGGACGCTCAACCTGTCACCGGTCGTGCAGATCCCGTTGCAGGTCGCAGCGGCCGGGGTGGCCGCCGCACTGTACGCCGCCGCCACCTCGGTGCCCCTCCGGTCCCTGGTGCCGGCCGGGGCCGTCGGGGCCGTCGGCTGGGCCACGCTGCTCGGACTGCAGCACGCCCACGCCTCGCTCATCGCCAGCACGTCGCTGGCCGCCGTGCTGGTCGGCCTGGCGGGACGGCTGCTTGCGCATCGCCAGCAGACCCACCCCTTCCTGTTCGTGGTGCCCGGGATCATGCCTCTCGTCCCCGGCCTGACCATCTACCAGGGGATGCTGGACCTCTTCACCGGCAGCCCGGCCGGGGCGCCCACCATGCTGCGGGCCCTGGGCACCGGGCTCGCCATCGCCGCCGGGGTCACGCTCGGCGCCATGGCGGTCCGACCGCTGCGCCGCTCGTCACACCGCCGGGTCGGCTGAGCCCCGCGCCAGGCCGGCCTCGGCCCACACGCGCGCCGGCACCGGCCGGAGGTCGCCGACGAGGTGGACCGATGCCAGCGCCCGGATGACCCACCACGAGGGATCGAGCTCGAACCGGCCGAGGCCCTGGCGGGCGCTCCCCGGAGACCTGTGGTGGTTGTTGTGCCACCCCTCGCCCATCGTCGCGAGGGCGACCAACCCGTTGTTGCGGCTGGCGTCGCCGGTGGCGAAGCGCCGGCGACCGAAGCGATGGGCCACCGAGTTCACCGAGAAGGTGGCGTGGTACAGGAGCGTGGTGGACACGAAGAAGCCCCAGACCAGCATCTGGGGACCCGACGTGTGCAGGCCCGGCCACAGCCTCCCCAGGATCGCGCCGGCTGCCAGGGTGGCCAGGGCCGTGCCGACGGGAGCCACGTGGTGGTAGCGGTCGACGAGCCGCAGCTCCCGGAAGCGGGCGAGGTCCGCCACCCTGCCCGGCACCACCGCCGGCTGGCGGAACAGCCACCCCACGTGGCTCTGCAGGAAGCCGTCGACGACCGGCGAGTGGGGGTCTCCAGGGCGGTCGGTGAACCGGTGGTGGACCCGGTGGGTGGCCACCCACCACAGCGGTCCCCGCTGGCCGGCGGCGGCGCCGAGGAGGGCGCCCGCCAGCCGGACCGGCCGCTTCATGGTGAAGGCCCGGTGGGCGAAGCCGCGATGGTAGAAGACGGTGATGCCGAAGGCCCTGGTCACGTAGAGCACGGCGCAGCAGCACAGGGCTGCCCAGCTCCACGTGACGAAGGGCACGGCCAGGACGCCGAGGTGCACGACCACGAACGGGACGCCCACGCGCGCTCGGCCTGCCGACGCCAACCGGGCGGGCTTCCCGGCGATCCCCACCACGTGCTCCGTCGGCAGCGCGGCCATGGTCAGGCGACCTCGGCGAGGCGCCGTTCGAGGCCCCGGATGGCGCGGTCGGCCACGCCCCGGAAGCCCAGGGCGAGCAGTGGATCGGCGAGCCGCAGCAGGCCGCGGAAGTTGATGCGGGCGTCGTAGCGCACCTCGGTGGCATCCCCCCTTCGCTCCACGGTCACCGTGTCGACCGACTCCAGCGTTGCCGACCGTGCCGTGAACGTGACCCGTCCCGGGGCGAAGTCGGTCACCTCGTAGCGCAGCGGCAGCCTACGCCCTCCGACCCGGACGGTGAGGTCGAAGGCGCTGCCGGGCCCGATGTCGCCGCCGTCCCTCCGGCTGGCGGCCTCGACACCAGGGTCCCACTCCGCCGCGTGGCTGAAGTCGGCCATGTAGGCGAAGGCCCGCTCGGGGCTCCACGCGGTCCTGACGGTCTTCACGACGTGAGGCATTCGTCCTCCAGTGGCAGTAGTCCAGTGGCAGCAGGGAGCAATCAGAGTGGCAGCAGGGAGCAATTAGTGCTAATACAGGCGGGGACGCCCAACGGCGCGGGCGCGCAGGGGCACGGGCGCGCAGGGGCACGGGCGCGCAGGGGCAGGGACGCGGGCACGCAGGGACGCTGGGAGGTCGCCATGGTGGTCGGGGTCGACGCGGCGGGGAGCGAGCCGTGATCGGCCTGGGCGAGGCCGCCGACATGCTCGGCGTCCACTACATGACCGCCTACCGCTACGTCCGGACCGGCAGGCTGCCAGCGGTCAAGGTGGCGGGCCAGTGGCGGGTCGAGCCGGCCGACGTCGACCGGCTGCTCCGGCCGGAGCCGGCCGCGGGGGTCCGGGCGCCGAGGCGGGCGTGGGCGAGGAGCCGCATCCTCGACCGGCTCCTCGCCGGCGACGAGGTCGGGGCCTGGCACGTCGTGGAGGCGGCGCTGGCTTCCGGGGCGGAGCCGGCCGAGGTGCACCTGGAGCTCCTGGTCCCCGCCCTGCGGGCCGTGGGCGAGCGGTGGGAGGCCGGGAGCATCGACGTCGGCGACGAGCACCGGGCCTCGGTGGTGGCCCGCCGCGTGATCGGCCGCCTGGGCCCGCGCTTCAACCGCCCGGGCCGCAAGCGAGGGGTCGTGGTGCTCGGGGCCGTGGCGGGCGAGCGTCACGAGATCCCCGGGGCCATCGTGGCCGACCAGCTGCGCGGTGCCGGCTTCGAGGTCGTCGACCTGGGCGCCGACACGCCCGCAGCGTCGTTCGTGGCGGCGGCCCGGCAGCTCCAGGCGGCGGCCGTGCTCGTCTCCGTCACCGGGTCGGGCCACGAACCGGCGGTGGCCGAGACGGTGGCCGCGCTGCGGGCCGGGCACCGCCGGGCCCTGCTCGTGGGCGGGGCTGCCGTGCCCGACGAGCGGGCGGCGCTCGGCCTCGGCTCCGACCGGTGGACCGGCTCGGACGCCCGCCAGGTGGTCGCCGCCGTCGAGGACGTGCTGGGCGGCCGCGGCGGCGACTGAACCTCTCGGAGCCGGCAGGCCGCGCCCCTCGGAGCCGGCACGCCGCCGGCCCTGGAGGGCCCTGCGTCGCGAAGGTCCACCGTCAGCCTCGGGTCACGCCCGGGTGAGCAGCGGCGCCCGCCAGGCCGGCTTGGCCAGCACGACCTGCACGTCGCTGACGTGCCGCTCCAGGAAGGCCGCCTCGCAGTACGCGAGGTACAGGCGCCACATGCGGAGGAACCGGTCGTCGTAGCCGAGGTCCTCGATCCGCGCCCGGTGCTCCTCGACGTTCTCCCGCCATCGCCGCAGGGTCTCGGCGTAGTGGCGGCCGATGTCCTCGAGGTCCACGATCCGCAGGTCGGTCCCGGCCGCCGCCCGGGCCAACGACGCGACCGAGGGCAGGCAGGAGCCCGGGAAGACGAAGGCCTTGACGAAGTCCTGGCTGCTCTTGGCCCGCTCGTAGCTCTGGTCGGCGATGGTGATGGCCTGCAGGGCCATCAGCCCGTCCGGCCGCAGCAGCGCCGCGCACGTGCGGAAGTAGGTGCCGAGCAGGCGCCAGTCGACGGCCTCGACCATCTCGATCGAGACGACCTTGTCGTACTCGCCGCGCAGGTTCCGGTAGTCGTCGTGGAGGACCGTCACGCGGTCGGACAGGCCGAGGCGGGCCACCCACTCGGTGGCGTGGGCGTGCTGCTCGGCCGAGATGGTCGTCGACGTCACGCGGCAGCCGTACCGGGTGGCGGCGTGCACGGCGAACCCGCCCCAGCCGGTCCCGATCTCGACCACGTGGTCCGCCGGCGACAGGTCCAGCTTGCGGCAGATACGGTCGAGCTTGGCCAGCGACGCCTCCTCCAGGGTCATCGCGGGCCGCTCGAACACGGCGCAGGAGTAGCTCATCGTGGGGTCGAGCATCAGGGAGAAGAGCTCGTTGCCGATGTCGTAGTGGGCCCTCACGTGGCGCCGGTCGGCGGACGGGGACGGGCGCCGCAGGCGCCGCAGGGGGTCCGCGACCGCGGACGCGACCCGGCCGGCCCGGTCCCGTGCACGGCCGGCGGCCCCGCGGTTGTGCACCAGGATCCGCACCAGGCCCGTCAGGTCGTCGCAGTCCCACCAGCCGTCGACGTAGCTGCGGCCGAGCCCCACCGATCCGTGGCGGAGCAGCGCTGCGTAGGCGCCGGGGTGGTGCACGTGCACCTGCACCCGGGGCCCGCCTTCGCCGAGACGGACCGTGCCGGCGCCGTCCTGCAGCACGATGCTGCCCCACGCGAGGCGCCTCCCCAGGTCCACCGCCAGCCTGCGGGCAAGCCGGTCCGCGGCGGCGGGCGGGACCGCCGCGCCGGCACCTGCCGGCGCAGGCCGGCGCAGCGACCGGGGCATCTCGTCGGCATCCCCGCGGTGCGCCCGACGCCCGACCGGCGAGCCGCGGTGGCGACCTGGTCCCCCGGTCCGCAGGGGGCGGGGCCCTCCGCCGGGGGGAACGATCGGCGACGCGAGGGGCGCGTCAGCCATGGCCGACCTGGTGGCGAGGCGAGCAGGCGGTCGTCCCGGGGCGGGGCCCGGACCCGGCCGACCCCGACGCGCTGCCGGTCGCCGCACCGGGGACGGCCTGCCGGGCAGGCGCGACGGGGCTCGCCGCCGGGTGGCGGCCCGGGCCGGGTGCGACCGCCGGGTGGCGGCCC
>JAJZYI010000087.1 GCA_021798135.1 Actinomycetes bacterium
GGGTCACCCGGGCGGCGGTGCGGGCGACGGGCAGCGGGGCGGCGTGCCCGGCGCCGGCGGTGCCCCCGGGGCCCAGCGTGACGGGTCACCCGGGTGGCCGTGCTGCATACGCACCCGGGTCGCGTGCTGACGGGTCAGCGGATGGCCAGCATGCGCTCGAGCGCCACGCGGGCCCACTCGGCCGTGTCCTCGTCGACGACGATGCGGTTCCGCACCTCGCCCTCCACGAACCCGTCGAGGACCCAGGCCAGGTGGGCGGCGTCGATCCGGAACATGGTGGCGCACGGGCAGACGAGCGGGTCGAGGGACACGATCGTCTTGTCGGGCGTCTCGGCGTCGAGCCGGTGCACCAGGTGGATCTCGGTGCCGACGCCGATCACCGCGCCGGGCGGGGCGGCGGCCACCGCCCGGATGATGAAGTCGGTGGAGCCGACCTGGTCGGCCAGCGCCACCACCTCGCGGGCGCACTCGGGGTGGACGACGACGATGCCGTCGGGGTGCTCGGCGCGGAACCCGTCGACGTGCTCGGGCCGGAAGCGCTGGTGGACCGAGCAGTGGCCGCGCCACAGCAGCAGGGTGGCGTCCTTCACCTGGGACTCGTCGAGGCCGCCGAGCGCCTGGCGGGGATCCCACACGGCCATGTCGCCGTCGTCCCAGCCCATGGCGAAGCCCGTGTTGCGGCCGAGGTGCTGGTCGGGGACGAACAGCACCTTGTCGCCGCGGGCGTCGCCGGCGCCGGCCCGGGCACCGGCCGCCGGCCCGGGCCCGAGCGCCCAGGCGAGGACGGCCCGGGCGTTCGACGACGTGCACACGGCACCGCCGTGGCGCCCGACGAAGGCCTTGACGGCCGCCGAGGAGTTCACGTAGGTGACGGGCACGATGCGCTCGACGTCGGTGACCTCGGCCAGCTCCTCCCAGGCGGTCTCCACCTCGTCGGCGTCGGCCATGTCGGCCATGGAGCAGCCGGCGTTCAGGTCGGGGAGCACGACCTGCTGGTGGTCCCCGGTGAGGATGTCGGCCGACTCGGCCATGAAGTGGACGCCGCAGAAGGCGATGAGCTCGGCGTCGCGCCGCTCGGCGGCCAGGCGGGAGAGGGCGAGCGAGTCGCCCCGGGCGTCGGCCCAGCGCATCACCTCGTCCCGCTGGTAGTGGTGGCCCAGCACGAGCAGCCGGTCACCCAGCGTCGACTTGGCCGCGGCGATGCGGTCGGCCAGCTCGTCGGGCGTGGCCGTGCTGTACCACTCGGGGAGCGGTCGCTGCAGGCGGAACATGGTTGACCCCCTCGGGGTGCACCCCTCATCGGCCGGCGGGGACAGCCTGGTCGCCCATCCGCGGGGATGTCGGCCTCGGGGTGGAGATGTACGCCGGGATACCAGGCCGGCGCTGCCCTGCAGTGTAGGCCGGCGGCCGGTGCGCGTGCCGGATGGCCCCGGGGTCGCGCCAGCGCGGGAGCGGCGCTGCGGGAGCGGCGACGCGGAGGGGCCCGGGTCGGTGGGGCAGCGGCTGGCACGGGTGCCCGGCCGGTGGGACCGCCGGGTGCAGGGCGTGCCGGGACGGTGGGACCGCCGGGTGCAGGGCGTGCCGGGACGGTGGGACCGCCGGGTGCCCGGCGCCCGATCCCTGCCGGGCGTGCGGCACAGTGTGGGGGTGCGCCAGCGCCCCGCACCGTCCACCATCCCCGACGCCCCCGGCTCGTACCAGTTCCTGGACGACGACGGGCGCATCCTGTACGTGGGGAAGGCAAAGTCGCTGCGCAGCCGCGTGTCGAGCTACTTCGCCGACCCGGCGACCCTCACGCCCAAGACGGCCCAGCTGGTGGCCAGCGCGGCCCGGGTGGAGTGGATCCAGGTGGCCAACGAGGTCGAGGCCATCCTGCTCGAGTACGCGCTGATCAAGCGGCACCGGCCCCGCTTCAACATCCGGCTGGTCGACGACAAGAGCTACCCGTGGCTGGCCGTCACCGTGGCGGACGAGTGGCCGCGGGCCGCGGTGGTGCGCGGCCGGCGGCGCCCGGGCGTGCGCTACTTCGGGCCCTTCGCCCACACCGGCGCGGTGCGCGACACGCTGGACCTGCTGCTGCGCTCGTTCCCGGTGCGGACGTGCTCGGACCGCAAGTTCGACCGGCACCGGGCGCTGGGGCGGCCCTGCCTGCTGCACCATATCGAGCGGTGCTCGGGCCCGTGCGTCGACGCCGTCGACCCGGCGACCTACGCGGCCCACGTGGAGGACCTGATGGCCGTGTTCGCCGGCGACACCGAGCGGGTCGAGCACCGCCTGGAGCTGGAGATGGCGCAGGCGTCGGAGGCGCTGGAGTTCGAGCTGGCCGCGCACCGCCGTGACCAGCTGGCGGCGCTGCGCAAGGCGGTCGAGCGCCAGCAGGTGCTCACCGAGACCCCCGAGGACCTCGACGTGGTCGGGATCGACGAGGAGCCGCTCGAGGCGTCGGTCTGCGTCCTGCGGGTGCGCCGGGGCCGGCTGGTCGGCCGGCGGGCGTTCGTGGTCGACCGCGTGGAGGACCTGACCTCGGCGCAGCTCGTCGGCCGGGTGCTCGAGGAGCTCTACGCCGACGCCGTCCCCGCCGATGGGGCGGGCGCGCCCCGGCGCCGGAGGGTCGACGACGGCTGGGTGAGCGGGGCCGGCGACCCGGGCACCGGCTTCGGGGTCGAGGGGGAGGCCGAGCCCGAGCTGCCGCGCCAGGTGCTGGTGCCGGTCATGCCCGAACCCGAGGACGCGTACCGCGCCTTCCTGGCCGACCGGCGGGGCGGTGCCGTGCGGCTGGCCGTGCCGCGGCGCGGCGGCAAGCGGGCCCTGATGGAGACGGCCCGGCGCAACGCCGAGGAGGAGCTGGCCCGCCACCGGCTGCGCCGGGCTGCCGACCACGACGCCCGGGCGGCGGCCATGGCCGCGCTGCAGGACGCGCTGGGCCTGCCCCAGGCCCCGCTGCGCATCGAGTGCTACGACATGAGCCACCTGCAGGGCAGCGACTACGTCGGGTCGATGGTGGTGCTCGAGGACGGGCTGCCGCGGCGCTCGGAGTACCGGCGGTTCAAGATCCGCGACGTCCCGGGCAACGACGACTACGCGGCCATGGAGGAGGTGCTGGGCCGTCGCCTGCAGGCGCTGCTCGACGAGCGCCGGCGGGCCGCGTCGGGCACCGAGGGGCGCCCCCGGCGCTTCGCCTACCCGCCGCAGCTCCTGCTGGTCGACGGCGGCAAGGGCCAGCTGGGGGTGGCCGTGCGGGTGCTCGAGCGGCTCGGGCTGTCGGGGGAGATCCCCGTCGCGTCGCTGGCGAAGGCCCTGGAGGAGGTGTTCGTGCCGGGGCGCCCCGACCCGGTCCGGGTCGAGCGGGGCTCGGAGGCGCTCTACCTGCTCCAGCGGGTGCGTGACGAGGCGCACCGCTTCGCCATCACGTACCACCGCAGCCTGCGGGGCAGGCGGATGACCCGCAGCGCGCTCGACGGCGTGCCCGGCCTCGGCCCCAAGCGCCAGGCCCGGCTGGTGCGCGAGCTCGGCAGCGTGCGGGCCGTACGCGAGGCGGACCTGCAGGCGCTGCGGGCCCTGCCGTGGCTGCCCGATGCCGTCGCCGACGCCGTGCACCGGCACCTCCACCCCGCCGGCGGGCGCCAGGGGGGCGGGTATCGGGCCAGCGGGCGCCAGGAGGGCGGGCAGCCGCCGGACGGGCAGCCGGCGGGCGGGCAGCCGCCGGACGGGCGCGGCGACCTCGCTGGACCGCCAGGGCAGGTGGACTGGAGCGGCGGCTCCGCGGGCCCGCCAGGGCAGGCGGACGGCAGCGGCGACCCCGCGGGCGCGCCAGGGCAGGCGGACGGGGTGGTGCCCCCGGCGGTGGACGCGGTGCCGGGGGCCGCCCGGCCGGCGGTGGACGCGGCGGGTGCCCACGCGGGCCAAGATGGGAGGCAGTGAGCGACTACCTGGTGATCACGGGCATGTCGGGTGCCGGGCGGTCCACCGCGGCCGCCGCCCTGGAGGACGCCGGGTGGTACGTGATCGACAACATGCCCCCGTCACTGCTCTCCGAGGCGGCAGAAGCACTCAGCGCGCACGGCGACGCTCAGGAGCGGGTGGCGCTCGTCGTCGGGCGGGGCGGCGGGGCCCGGGTGGAGGAGGCGCTGCCCGCCGTCGACCGCCTGCGGCAGCTCGGCCACCGGGTGCGCCTGGTGTTCCTGGACGCGCCGGACGAGATCCTGGTCCGCCGCTTCGCCGGCACGCGGCGGCGGCACCCGATGGGCGGGGACCAGGTCGACCGGGCCATCCTGGAGGAGCGGCGCCACCTGGAGCCCGTGCGCGACCGGGCCGATGTGGTCCTCGACACCGGCGAGCTGAACGTCAACCAGCTCCGGGTCCGGATCACCGACCTGTTCGGCGACGCCGCGTCGCCGGGCATGCGGACCGCCGTGGTCTCCTTCGGCTACAAGCACGGCCTGCCCCTCGACGCGGACCTGGTGTTCGACTGCCGGTTCCTGCCGAACCCGCACTGGATCGAGGCGCTGCGGCCCTACACCGGCCTGGACGAGCCCGTGCGGTCGTTCGTGCTCGGCCACGAGGAGACCCAGAGGTTCCTGGAGCACCTGGGCGAGCTGCTCGCCGGGCTGCTGCCGGCCTACGCGGCCGAGGGCAAGTCGTACCTGACGGTGGCCATGGGCTGCACCGGCGGGCGCCACCGCTCGGTGGCGCTGGCCGAGGAGCTGGCCCGGCGGCTGTCCGCCGAGGGGCCCCCGGTGTCGGTCTTCCACCGGGACGTGGACCGGTGACCGGACCTGGCGCCGGCCCGGCGGACTGCCCTCGGGTGGTGGCCGTCGGCGGCGGGCACGGCCAGGCCGCCACGCTGCGGGCCGCCCGCCACTACGCTGGCTCGCTGACCGCCGTGGTGTCGCTCGCCGACGACGGCGGCTCGTCGGGCCGGCTGCGGCGCGAGCTGGGCATCGTGCCCCCAGGCGACCTGCGTACCTGCCTGGTGGCGCTGGCGGAGGAGGGCTCCGTGCTGGCCCGGGCCTTCGAGCACCGGTTCCCCGACGGTGCCGTGCTCGCGCCCGAGCCGCACGGGGGTGGCCCGGCCGGCCCAGGCGCCCCCGACAGCCAGCGGGGCCACGCGCTCGGCAACCTGGTGCTGGCCGGGCTGCTGGCGGTGACCGGGGACGTGCAGGCCGCCCTGGACGAGGCGGCGGCGCTCCTGCAGGCGGCAGGCCGGGTGGTGCCGGCGTCCGCCGAGGCGGTGGTGCTCGGGGCCGAGGCGGCCTGCGGGGCCGTGGAGGGCCAGACCGCGGTGATGCGCACCGCCCGCATCCGGCGCCTGACCCTGCGGCCGGCCGACCCGCCGGCGTCCCCGGCGGCGGTGGCGGCCATCGCCGGGGCCGACCAGGTGGTGCTCGGCCCCGGTTCGCTGTACACGAGCGTGCTGGCGGCGGCGACCGTCCCGGGTGTGGCCGCCGCCCTGCGCCGGACGCGGGCCCGGCGGGTCTACGTCTGCAACCTCCGCCCGCAGGTGGCGGAGACCGAGGGCTACGACGTGGCCGACCACGTGGCCGCCCTGGCGGCGCACGGCGTGCCGGTCGACGTGGTGCTGTGCGACACGAGCGGCATCGCCCTGGGCTCGCCGACCGTGCCGGTGGTCGACCGCCCGCTGGCGAAGGCCAACGGGCTGGCCCACGACGCCGGCCAACTGGCGAAAGCCCTGGCAGATCTGGTCGGATAGGCGCTCGTGCCGGGCGAGCGACGTGCGGAGGATCGGAGGACCATGACGGTTCGGGTCGGGATCAACGGGTTCGGCCGGATCGGCCGGAACTTCCTGAGGGCAGCCCGCAGCTACGGGGACGCCCTGGAGATCGTGGCGGTGAACGACCTCACCGACGCGGCGACCAACGCCCACCTGCTCCGCCACGACACCACCCACGGCGCCTTCGAGGGCACCGTGGCGGTCGACGGCACCGACCTGGTGGTGGACGGCCGGCGGATCGCCGTGCTGGCCGAGCGGGACCCCAAGGCGCTGCCGTGGGGGGCCCTGGGCGTGGACGTGGTGGTGGAGTCCACCGGGCACTTCACGGCTCGCGACAAGGCCGCCGCCCACCTGGAGGCCGGTGCCTCGCGGGTGGTGGTCTCCGCCCCGTCCGCCGGGGCGGACGCCACGTTCGTGGTCGGCGTGAACGACGGCGACTTCGACCCCGGCCGGCACCGGGTCGTGTCGAACGCGTCGTGCACCACCAACTGCTTCGTGCCGCTGGTGAAGGTCCTGGACGACGCCTTCGGGATCACCGGCGGGCTCATGACGACGGTGCACGCCGTGACCAACGACCAGAACCTGCTCGACCTGCCCCACAAGGACCTGCGCCGGGCCCGGGCGGCGGCGTGGAACATCGTGCCGTCGACGACCGGGGCGGCACGGGCCACCTCGCTCGTGCTCGAGCACATGGCGGGCCGGCTCGACGGCTCGTCGCTGCGGGTGCCGGTGAGCGACGGGTCGATCACCGACTTCACGGCCGTGGTCCCGGCGGAGGCCACCGTCGAGCAGGTGAACGCCGCCTACGCCGCGGCGGCGGTGTCGGGCCCGCTGGCGTCGGTGCTCCAGTACAGCGAGGAGCCGATCGTGTCCTCCGACATCGTCGGCAACCCGGCCTCGTGCGTCTTCGACGCGCCGCTGACCATGGTGGTGCCCCTCGGTCCCGGCAGCACGCTGGTGAAGGTGCAAGGCTGGTACGACAACGAGTGGGGGTACTCCAACCGGCTCGTCGACCTGGCGCTGCTGGTCGGCCGGCCGTGACGGGGGGAGAGACCGGATGGGACGAGCACCAGGGGCGATGACCGGCGACCCGAGCGCCGGCGTGCCCTCGCTGGAGGACCTCCCGCCGGTGGAGGGCCGTCGGGTGCTCGTCCGCGTCGACTACAACGTCCCGCTGGCCACCGGCGACGACGGCGCGGTGACGGTGGCCGACGACTTCCGGGTCCGGGCGACCCTGCCGACCCTGCGGTGGCTGGTCGAGCGCGGCGCGCAGGTGACGGCGTGCGCCCACCTGGGCCGGCCCGCCGGCGAGCGCGGCCCGGACACCGACCTGGCCCCGGTGCGCTCGCTGCTCGCCGAGCTGGCACCGGGGGTGGCCCTGCTCGACAACCTGCGCTGGGAGCCGGGCGAGGAGGCGTGCGACGACGGGTTCGCCCACCGGCTGGCCGACGGGTTCGACTGCTACGTGAACGACGCCTTCGGGGCGTCGCACCGGGCGCACGCCTCGATCGTCGGGCCGCCGCGGTGGCTGCCGTCCGCCGCCGGGCGCCTGCTCGCACGCGAGGCGCGGGTCCTCGGCGGCCTGCTCGGCGCGCCCGAGCGGCCGTTCGTCGCCGTGGTCGGCGGGGCGAAGGTGAAGGACAAGCTGGGCGTGCTGCGCTCGCTGCTCGACGTGGTCGACGAGCTGGTGGTGGGCGGCGGCATGGCGTTCACCTTCCTGGCCGCGGCGGGGCACCGGGTCGGCGGCTCCCTGGTCGACGAGTCGCGGCTCGACGACTGCCGGGTGCTGCTCGACAAGGCGGCGGGGCGGATCCTCGTGCCCTCCGACGTGCTGGCCCTCGACCCGCAGGGCACGATCGGCGAGGGCCGGGGCGGGACCGGCCAGGTGCGCGACGTGGCGGAGGTGCCCGACGGCTGGCGGGGGCTCGACATCGGCCCCGCCACCGCGGCGCGCTACGCCGCCGCCATCGCCGGGGCCCGCACCGTGCTGTGGAACGGCCCCATGGGCGTGTTCGAGGACGACCGCTTCGCCGGCGGCACCCGGGCGGTGGCCGAGGCGGTGGCGGCCTGCGCCGGCCACACCGTGGTGGGCGGTGGCGACTCGGTCGCCGCGCTCGACCGCCTGGGCCTGTGCGGTCGGGTGGAGTTCGTGTCCACCGGCGGCGGCGCCACGCTGGAGCTGCTGGAGCACGGCGACCTGCCGGGGCTGCAGGCCCTCCGCCACGCGCCGAACGCACCGGGCGCGAGCGCCGGCTGACCCCGAGGACGACGGTGGCCGACCAGGCGAACGACAGCCGGCGCACGCTGGTGGCCGGCAACTGGAAGATGCACCACGACCACCTGCAGGCCATCCGGACCGTGCAGGAGCTGGGGCTGCGGCTCGACCCGGTCGACCTGAAGCGGGTGGAGGTGGCCGTGCTGCCCCCGTTCACCGACCTGCGGTCGGTGCAGACCGTGCTGGAGGACCGGTCGATCCCGGTGGTGCTCGGCGCGCAGCACTGCCACGACCGGGACAGCGGGGCGTTCACGGGTGAGGTGGCCGCGCCGATGCTGGCCCGCCTGGGGGTGCGCTACGTGCTCGCCGGGCACTCCGAGCGCCGCCTGCTGTTCGGCCAGGACGACGCCCAGGTGGGCGCCGCGCTCCGGGCCGTCCTGCGCCACGGCATGGTGCCGGTGCTCTGCGTCGGGGAGACCGCCGAGGAGCGCGAGGCGGGGCGGACCGAAGAGCGGCTGAGCGACCAGGTGGCGGCGGCGGTGCAGGGCCTGGCGGAGGAGCAGGTGGCCGGCATGGTCGTGGCCTACGAGCCGGTGTGGGCCATCGGCACCGGTGCCACGGCCACCGCGGCGGACGCCCAGGCCGCCTGCGCGCACGTCCGCGGCCGGCTGGCCGCCGCCGCGTCGGGCGACGCGGCGGCGTCGGCCCGCATCCTGTACGGGGGCTCGGTCAACGCGGAGAACACGGCGGAGCTGGTCGGCGGGCCGGACGTGGACGGCGTGCTGGTCGGAGGGGCCAGCCTGGAGGCGGCCAGCCTGGCTGGCATCGTCGCTGCGGCCGCCACCGTCCGGCCGGCAGCGCGTCGCTGAGGCCCGCCCGGGCGGCGCGTCGCTGGGGCCCGCTCCGGCGCCCAGGCCTGTCACGGTCCGGCCGGCGGCGCGTGCCTGGGGCCCGCTCCGGCGCCCAGGCCCGTCACGGTCCGGCGGGTGGCGCGTGGCAGGGGCCGCAGACCCGCCGACGCCGGCCCTGCGCAGGGCTCTGGTAGCTTGGCCGCGTCCGGGGGACGCCTGCCGGGCGGCCGGGAACGAGGAGCGAGCAGACAGTGCTGACCATCGCCATCATGGTCGTCCACATCATCGTGTCGATCGCCCTGATCGTGCTGATCCTGCTGCACTCGGGCAAGGGTGGTGGGCTGTCCGACATGTTCGGCGGCTCGGTCGGCCAGGTGGCGGCCGGCTCCACAGTGGTGGAGAAGAACCTGGACCGGATCACCATCACGGTGGCTGTCATCTTCACCTTCACCACGCTGGCGCTGGCGCTGCGCGTGTCGTGAGGGCTGGCCGGCGGTGGCCGCTGCGGCTGCTGCCGTGGGCGGCGATGCTGGTGGCGGCCCTCGTCGTCGTGCTGTCGCGCACGGGGGTGGTGAGCGCCTCCAACCGGAGCACGGCGACGGCGTCGTTGTCGCCGGCCACCGGCGGCACGCTCGTGGTCGACGTGCCGTCGGTGCCGACCAACCTGAACCCGCACACGGTGGCGGGGGACAACGCCGTGACGCGGGCGGTGGCGGACCTGATCTGGCCGCAGTCGTACACGGTGGGCCCGGGCCTGTCCCCGCAGCTCGACGGCGCCATGCTCAGCAGCGTGGAGGTCGTGAGCGTCGACCCCCAGACGGTCGTGTACCACATCGACTCGCGTGCCCGGTGGTCCGATGGTCAGCCCATCCGGGCGGCGGACTTCGAGTACCTGTGGCACCAGGAGGCGACCGGCGGGGTGGCGCCGGCGGCGAGCGGGACGGCGGCCGGTGCGGCGGCCACGGGGTCGGCTGCCGGGCCGGCGACCGGGCGCTCGGGCACGGGTGCCGCGTCTGGCGCGGCGGTCACGGGGACGGCCTCGGGAACGGCCGGAGCAGCGGCAGCCGGTGCGTCCGGAGCTGCGGCAGCGGCAACGGCGACAGCGGGGACGGCGGTCACGGGGACGGCGGTCACGGGGACGGGCTCGGGGACGGCGGCCGCCACCGCACCTCGGGTCGCGGCGCCGGGTGTGGTCCCCAGTGCCGGCTACGGCGACATCCAGTCGGTGACCGGCTCGCAGGGCGGCACGACGGTGACGGTGGTGTTCCGCAAGCCGTTCGCCGACTGGCCGGCGCTCTTCGACAACCTGATGCCGCCGCAGGTGGCGTCGGCGGCGGGCTGGGTGGCCGGCTTCGCCTCGACCGGCCCCGGGGCGACGGTGTCGGGCGGGCCGTGGGAGGTGCACTCCTGGCAACCGGGCCAGCGGCTGGTGCTGGTCCCGAACCCCCAGTGGTGGGGGCCGGCCCCCAAGCTCGCCCGGCTGGTGCTGCAGGCCCGGCCGTCGACCGCAGCGATGGTCGCCGACCTGGCCGCCGGCCGGGCCCAGCTCGTGCAGCCGGCCGGGTTCGGCATGGCCGCGCTCGACGCGCTGTCGTCGATGCCCGCGCTGCGCAGCACGACCGTGCCCGGCACGACGATGCTGCAGCTCGTGTTCGACACCACCAGGGCGCCGTTCGACCAGCAGGCGGCACGCCAGGGGGTCGCCCACCTGCTCGACCGGACCCAGCTGGTCCGGCAGCTGGTGCAGCCGCTCGACCCCTCGGTCGTCCCCCAGGGCAGCTACCTGTTCGCCACCGGCCAGGCCGGCTACCACTCGGACGGCGGCGCCTACGCGGGCCCCCATCCCAACCAGGCGGCGCGGCTGCTGGCCCAAGCGGGCATCGTGCCCGACCCGTCGGGCCGGCAGCTGCGTGCCGGGGTGCCTGTGACCCTGACGCTCGCCTGGGCGGCCGACGACCCGTGGTCGGCGCTGGTGGGGCCGGCCGTCGCCGCCCAGCTCGAGGCGGCGGGCTTCGCGGTCAGGGCGGAGCCGGTGCCCGGCGCCACGCTGACCGGCTCGGTGCTGCCGGGCCGGGGCTGGGACCTGGCGCTCGTGCCGCTGCCGGGCCAGGCCTACCCGTCGCGCCTGGTGCCGGCCTACGCCACGGCGCTCGGCAGCACCGGCGCCGACCAGGTCCGCGACTGGTCGGGGTTCGACTCGCCCGCCATCGACGCGCTGCTCACCCAAGCGAGGAGCGATCTGAGCGCGGTGGGCGCCGGCAGCCTCTACCACCAGGCCGACCAGGCGCTGTGGACGGCGATGCCGGCGCTGCCCCTGTTCACCGAGCCGGGCCTGGTGGGCTGGGCGTCGGACGTGGCCAACGTGGTCCCCGACGACGGGGGTGCCGGCGTGCTGTGGAACGCGCAGGGCATGGCCTTCCTGACGCCGGGCGGCGGCGCCGTGAGCGCGCCAGGTTCGGCGGCCGGGACAGGCCGGCCGGGCAGCTAGCGCTGCACGCCAGGGGACCGCGCCGGCTCGCCCCGGCGAGGCAGTGCCGTGCTGCTGGCCGCGCCGGCGCCGTCCGGGCACCGAGCCGGGGCGGCTATCATGACGAGCGCCCGCCGCTGCTCCGGCATGCGGCGGGCTCGCCCGTCGGAGTGGCGGAATAGGCAGACGCGCCAGCTTGAGGGGCTGGTGCCCGAAAGGGCGTGGGGGTTCAAGTCCCCCCTCCGACACCACTGTTCTTCGAGTCCTTCAGCCCGACCTCGGAGAGCAGCAC
>JAJZYI010000088.1 GCA_021798135.1 Actinomycetes bacterium
GCAAGGCGGTGCTGACGCTCGAGGGCCTGGACCCCGACGAGCGCCGGCGCTATGCGGAGGCGTTCGCGGCCCACGGGGCCCTGCAGTGCGGCTTCTGCACGCCGGGCATCGTCATGCGGGCCAAGGCACAGGTCGACCGCAAGGGCGCGGACCTGACCCGTGAGGACATGCAGCGGCATCTCGGCGCCCATCTCTGCCGGTGCACCGGGTACGTGAAGATCCTGGACGCCATCCTGGCCGTCGCCAACGGCAAGGACGAGGTGCCGGCGGCCCCGACCGGGGTCGGCAGCCGGGGGGCCAGGTACGAGGCGGCGTCGCTCGCCCTCGGTGACCGGGGCTACGTGGACGACCTCCGGGTGCCGGGCATGCTGCACGCGGCGCTTCGCCTGACCGATCACACCCGCGCCGACGTGGTCCGGATCGACGCCGGGCGGGCACGCCGGGCGCCCGGGGTGGTGGCCGTCCTCACCGCCGCCGACATCCCCGGTGATCTGCGGGTGGGGATCATCCACCGCGACTGGCCGGTCATGATCCCCGAGGGTGGCCGCACGTCCTACGCCGGGGACGTCCTGGCCGTCGTGGTGGCCGAGACGCGCCAGGCCGCCCGTGACGCCGCGCCCCTGGTCGACGTGGAGTACCAGGTGCTCGACCCGGTCGTCGACCCGGCGGCGGCGATCCGCTCCGACGAGATCGCCGTGTGGGGCACCGACTCCAACGTGCTGTCGCGCTCCGAGTACGCCCGGGGCGACGTGGACGCCGCCCTCGCGTCGAGCGCCCACGTGGCCCACGACGTGTTCGAGACCCAGCGGGTCGAGCACGCCTTCCTGGAGCCGGAGTCCACGCTCGTCGTGCCCCGCGAGGACGGCTCCCTCCACGTGTACACGGGCGGGCAGGGGATCTGGGACGACCGTGACCAGATCGCCTCGGTGCTCGGCGTGGACCCGAGCCGGGTCACGGCAGAGCTGGTGTCGAACGGCGGCGCCTTCGGCGGCAAGGAGGACCTGTCGAACCAGGCCCACACCGCCCTCGCCGCCTGGCTCCTCGGGCGGCCGGTGAAGTGCACCCTGTCGCGTCAGGAGAGCTTCCGGATGCATGCCAAGCGGCACCCACTGCACCTCGAGTACTGGGTCGGCTGCGACGCGGACGGCCACCTGACGGCGGTCCGAGCCCGGCTGCTGGGGGACTCCGGCGCGTATGCCAGCGTCGGCATGAAGGTCCTGGAGCGCGCCGCGGGGCACGCCACCGGCCCGTACCGCGTCCCGGCCGTCGACATCAAGGCGGTGGCGGTGCGCACCAACAACCCTGTGTGCGGGGCGTTCCGCGGCTTCGGCGCCAACCAGGCGCAGTTCGCCATGGAGGGCATGGTCGACCGCCTGGCAGACGAGATCGGCATCACCGGCTGGGAGATGCGCAAGCGCAACGTCGTGCACCCCGGCGACGTCTGGGGTCCCGGCCAGGTCATGGACGGCGGCTGTGCCGGGGCCGAACGGTGCCTGGACGCCCTCGCGGAGCCCTACGAGTCAGCCCGTGCTGCCGGCAAGGCGGTGGGCGTGGGCCTGGCGCTCAAGAACTCCGGGCTCGGCAACGGCTACACCGAGGTGTCGAGGGCGGTCGTGCGCTTCGACGAGGACGGCACCGTCGAGGTCCGCCACGGGTGGACGGAGATGGGACAGGGCATCCACACCGTGGCCCTGCAGGTGGCGGTGGAGGAGCTCGGGGTCGACCCGGCGCGGGTGCGCGTGGTGGTGGACACCACCCGCGAGCTCGGCGACGGGCAGACGACGGGCAGTCGGGGCACGCTCATGGGTGCCGGCGCCGTACGCGAGGCGTGCCTGGCGGCAATCGCGGCGGACCGCCGGCCCGGCGTCGACCACGTCGGCGAGTACCGCGTGGACTGGACCGAGGAGCTGGGCAGCACGGAGAACCCCACCATCCACTCGGCGTTCGGGTTCGCCGCGCAGATGGTGGTGGTCGACCCGGCCACCGGCCTGCTGGAGCGGGTGGTCGCCGCGCACGACGTCGGGCGGGCCATCAACCCGATGTTGTGCGAGGGGCAGATCGAGGGTGCCGTCCACATGGGTCTCGGGTACGCCCTGTCCGAGGACTTCCCCGCCGACGAGCGAGGCTTCCCGGTCAAGGCGAACCTCCGGTCGCTCGGGATCCTGCGGCCCAAGGACATCCCGCCCATCGAGGTGGTCCTCATCGAGGTCCCCCAGCCGCGCTCCCCGTACGGCGTGAAGGGCGTCGGCGAGATCGGCCTGGTGCCCACGGCGCCGGCCGTGGCCGCTGCCCTGCACGCCGCCGACGGGCAGTGGCGCACGACGCTGCCGATGCGGGCCGGGCCGCCGGCTCCGGCCGACGTTGCCGACTGACGACCGGGCCCCCGGACCCGCGCCCTGCCTCCCCGATCCGAAGGAGCCTGAACCGACATGTCCGTGCCCGTAGCGCTGTACCTCCAAGATGCGCACTCGATCAGAGACGGCATGCAGTACGCCGCCTATGCCGAGTCCAAGGGGTTCGCCGCCGTCTGGCAGGCCGAGAGCCGGCTGGTGCGCGAGGCGACGGTCCCGCTGGCGGCCTTCGCCTCGGCGACGGAGCGGATCAAGGTCGCGTCGGGCGTGTCGGACTGCTGGTCCCGCAACCCGGCCCGGCTGGCGGCCACCTTCTCCACGCTGGACGACCTGGCACCCGGGCGCGTCATCCTCGGCCTCGGCGCGTGGTGGGACCCGCTGGCGGCCAAGGTCGGGATCCGGCGCACGCACCCGCTCACCGTCATGCGCGAGGTGGTCACCGCCGTGCGGGCCCTGCTCGCCAACGAGACCGTGACGCTCCACGGGGAGTGGGTGCACCTCGACGGCGTGGAGCTCGACTACGTCTACCAGGAGCGCCGGCCCAAGGACGTCCCCATCTACATCGGGGCGACCGGCGACAAGATGCTGGAGCTCGCAGGCGAGATCGCCGACGGCGTCGTCCTCAACTACCTGGTCTCGCCGGGCTACAACGAGCGAGCGGTCGAGCGGTTGCAGGCCGGCCTGGCGCGCTCGGGCCGGAGCATGGACGACCTGGACCGGCCCCAGCTCGTCGTGTGCTCGGTCGACGACGACGAGCAGCGGGCCATGGACATGGCCCGCCAGATGGTCACCCAGTACCTGGGCCAGCAGCCGCACATCATGAAGGCCTCGGGGGTGCCCCAGTCGCTGCTCGACGCCGTGGGCGAGGTGCTCACCTGGCCGGCGACACACGAGCAGGTGGAGGCGGCGTCCAAGCTGGTCCCTGACGAGATCGTGGCCATGTTGACGGCATCGGGCACCCCGGCCCAGGCGCGGGCGCGGGTCGCCGACTACGTCGCCCACGGCTGCACGTGCCCGGTGCTCTACCCGCTCGGTGACGTCCGGGCCATGATCGACGCCTTCTCGGACTGGTCGGTGTGAGCGGCTCGCCGTCGGGTCGCGGACCGGGGGCGTCCGCCGGGGCGCGGGTGGTGGTGAACCGGCTTGCCGGCCCGGTTCCCGCGGGCGTGCTCGCCGACCCGAGCCGGGCCCCGCTGCAGTTCCACCAGCGCCTCGGCGGCTACCAGCCGACGCCGCTGCTCAGCACGCCGGCCCTGGCGAAGCGCCTGGGCGTCGGCGAGGTGGTCGTCAAGTGCGAGTCGCAGCGCTTCGGGCTGCCGGCGTTCAAGATGCTCGGCGCGTCGTGGGCGACCTACCGTGCACTGGTGGACCACCTGGGTGCCGAGCCCGGGCCGTGGCACACCGTGGCCGAGCTGTCGGAGCTGCTGGCCCCGATGCGGCCGTTCACCCTGGCGACGGCCACCGACGGCAACCACGGCCGGGCCGTCGCCCGCATGGCCCGGCTGCTCGGCTTCGGGGCGCGCATCTTCGTGCCCGAGAACACCACGCCGGGCCGGATCGCCGCCATCGAGTCGGAGGGAGCGTCGGTGGCGGTCGTCCCCGGTGACTACGACGCCGCCGTCGCCCGCGCCGCCGAGGAGGCCGGGCCGAGCTGCCTCGTCATCTCCGACACGAGCTGGCCCGGCTACGACCGCGTGCCCCGATGGGTGGTCGACGGCTACTCCACCATGTTCTGGGAGATCGACGACAGCCTGGCGGCCGCCGGCTGGCGCCGTCCCGACGCGCTCGCCGTGCCCATAGGGGTCGGCGCCCTGGTCGCCGCCACGATCAACCACTACTGCCGGGAGGCCCACGACCGCCCGGTGGTCGTCGGGGTGGAGCCCTCCACCGCGGCCTGCGTCACCGCTTCCGCCGAGGCGGGACGCCTCGTGACCGTCCCCGGCCCCCACACGTCGGTGATGGCCGGCCTCAACTGCGGCACGCCGTCACCGGTCGTCTGGCCGATCGTGTCGGCCGGCGTCGACGCCTTCGTCACCATCGACGACGACTGGACCTGCCGGGCGGTGCGCGAGCTGGCAGCGCTGGGGGTGGAGGCCGGGGAGACCGGCGCGGCAGGGCTGGCCGGGCTCCAGGCGCTTCGCCACGTCGGGGTCCCGCCGGAGCTGGATGGCGCCATCGGCCCCGACGCGACCGTGCTCGTGATCATGACCGAGGGTGCCTCCGACCCGCTCCAGTGGCGGCGGATCCTCGGCGTGGAGCTGCTGGGGCAGGACCCACCCCTGCGCGGCGAGCGGACGGTGGTGGCGGCCCGACGATGACCGGCGGGGACCCGACGACGGGCAGCGCGCCGACACGACAGGCCTCCCAGCCGCTCGTGATCGAGCGGTGCGCGGTGGCGACGGTCGATGCCGAGGGCCACGAGTACGGCGATGGCCACGTCGTCGTCGACGGCGGGCGCATCGTCGCCGTCGGCCCCGGGCGGGCCGCCGCCGTGCCCGAGGGCGCCCGGCGCGTGGACGGCGGTGGCTGCCTGGTGACGCCCGGGCTCGTCAACACCCACCACCACTTCTCCCAGTGGCTCACCCGGGGCTGCGCCCCCGACGCCATCCTGTTCGACTGGCTGCGCGAGCTGTACCCGGTGTGGGCGCTGCTCGACGCGGACATGCTGCGGGCCGCCTCCCTGGGATCGCTCGTGGCGCTGGCCAGCACGGGCTGCACGACGAGCGCGGACCACCACTACGTGTTCCCGGCGGGCGCTGGCGACCTGCTGGCGGCGGAGGTCGACGCGGCGGCCGAGGTCGGCCTGCGCCTCCACTTGTCGCGCGGCTCGATGGACCTCGGTCGCTCCGCCGGCGGGCTCCCACCCGACGACGTGGTCGAGGCGACCGACGCCGCGCTGGCCGCGACCGCCGAGGCGATCGACCGCTTCCACGACCCGGGCCCCGGGGCGATGGTGCGCGTGACGGTGGCGCCGTGCTCGCCGTTCTCGGTCACCACGGAGCTGATGCGGGAGGCTGCCGCCCTGGCACGGCGCCGGGGGGTCAGGCTGCACACCCACCTGGCCGAGACCGTCGAGGAGCTGCAGTACTGCACCGAGACGTTCGGCTGCACCCCGATGGCGTACGTCGAGTCGTTGGGTTGGGTCGGCGACGACGTGTGGTTCGCCCACGGCGTGCACCTCGACGAGCACGCCACCGCCCGGCTGGCGGCGACGGGGACGGGCATCGCGCACTGCCCGAGCTCGAACGGCCGCCTGGGCGCGGGGATCGCACCGGTGCCGGAGCTGCTGCGGGCGGGCGTGGCGGTCGGGCTCGGCGTGGACGGCACCGCGTCGAACGAGTCGGGCCAGCTCGGCCCCGAGATGCGGGCGGCCCTGCTCATCGGCCGCGCCCGGGCCGGGGCCCAGGCCGTCACCACCCGCCAGGCGCTCGCCATGGCCACGATCGGCGGCGCCCGGTGCCTCGGTCGCCAGGACGAGCTCGGGTCCCTCGAGGTGGGCAAGCTGGCCGACGTGGCCGTCTGGCGCGTGGACGGCGCGGCGCACGCCGGCATGGCCGATCCGGTGGCGGCACTGGTGCTCGGCTCCCTGCCCCCGCTCCAGCTGTTGCTGGTCGGGGGCCGGCCGGTGGTCGAGGCGGGCGAGCTCGTGGCGCTCGACGTCGCGTCGGTGGCCCGCACCGTGCAGCAGGCGGCGACGCGCCTGGTGCAGCGGTGGGAGACGGTCCGATGAGCGTCACATGGCCCACGCGGCTGGACGAGGCGGTCGACGCGGCCGCGGCGCCGGCCGCGACGCTGCTGGCAGGCGGCACGGACCTCGCCGTCGAGGTGAACGCCGGCCGGCGCCGGCCGGTGGCCGTGGTCGCCCTGCGGCGGGTCCCGGAGCTGCGCGACCTGGAGATCACCCCGGCCGAGGTCGTGGTCGGCGCCGGCATGACGTTCAGCGCCATCGCCGCCGAGCTGGCGGCGGCCGTGCCCGCACTGGCCGCAGCGGCGCGCACCGTCGGCTCGCCGCAGATCCGCAATGCCGGCACCGTCGGAGGGAACATCGTGACGGCGAGCCCGGCCGGCGACACCCTCCCGGTGCTGGCGGCGCTCGACGCCAGTGTGGAGCTCAGATCCGCCGCGGGCACCCGCACGGTGCCGCTGCGGGAGCTGATCACCGGGGTGAAGCGCACGGCGATCCGACCCGGTGAGGTTCTGGTGCGCATCCGCGTGCCGCCGCGGCGCGGTGCCCAGCAGTTCCTGAAGGTGGGGACGCGCAACGCCATGGTGATCTCGCTGGCATCGGCCGCGCTGGTCGTGGACGAGGAGCGTCGGACGGTGGCCTGCGGTCTCGGCTCCGTCGGGCCCGTCCCCGTCCGCCCGGCCGAGGCCGAGGCCTTCATCGCCGGGGAGATCGACTGGGAGAGGCTGACCGTCCCGGAAGGGGCGGTGGCCCGGTTCGCCGACCTCGCCGCCCGGGCGGCCCGCCCCATCACCGACCATCGGGCCACCGCCGAGTACCGCCACCATGCGGTCGCGGTGCTGGTCGGCCGCGCCCTGCGAAGGAGCATCGATGTCGTCCCAGCCTGAACGCCTGCCCCGGCAGCCGCCACCTGGCACCCGAGGCCAGCCGCTGCCCGACGACTCGGCGCATGCCCCGCCGGTGGCGGCCGGCGAGCCGGTGGGGGTGCTGGCGCCGTACGAGCTGTCCGTCAACGGCACGGTCCGACGGGTCGTCGGAGCGTGGGTCGGCGAGAGCCTGCTCACCGTGCTGCGTGACCGCCTCGGCCTCGTCGGGACCAAGGGCGCCTGCGAGCAGGGCGAGTGCGGGTCGTGCTCGGTGCTGCTCGACGGGTCGGTGGTGTGCTCGTGCTGCGTGCTCGCCGCCGACGCCGTCGGCGCCGAGGTCACGACCATCGAGGGCCTGACCCCGCCCGACGGGCTGTCGGACATCCAGCAGGCCCTGGTGGCGGCGGGCGGGGTGCAGTGCGGGTTCTGCACGCCCGGTTTCGTCGTCGCCATCCACGACCTGCTGTCGACGCGCCCCGACGCCACCGAGCTCGAGGTCCGCGAGGCCCTGTCGGGCAACCTGTGCCGCTGCACCGGCTACGGCAGGATCGTCGAGGCGGTGCGCATCGTGCAACGTGAGCGAGAGGCCGTCGGTGGGTAGCTCGACCGTGGCCGTCTGCCGGCCGTCCGAGATCGGCGCCGACGTCCGGCGCCCCGACGGGGTCCCGAAGACCCGGGGTGCGTTCGCCTTCGCCTCGGACCTGTCGGTCGAGGGGATGCTGTTCGCGAAGACGCTCCGCAGCCCCCATCCCCACGCTCGCATCGTGTCGGTCGACGTCGCCGGGGCCCTGGCGGTCCCCGGGGTGCGCGCCGTGGTCACCGCGTCGGACGTGCCGGGCGCGCCCACCTTCGGGCTCGAGCACCGCGACCAGCCGGTCTTCGCCAGCGACGTGGTCCGCTACCAGGGAGAGCCGGTGGCGGCGGTCGCCGCCGACGACCCGGCGACCGCCGTGGCAGCGGCGGCGGCGATCGACGTCACCTACGACGTGCTCGAGCCGGTCGTCGACCCGGAGGCCGCGCTGGTCGGCCCGGCGCTGCACCCCGACGGCAACGTGTTCCGCCACCTCGCCATCCGCCACGGCGACCCGGATGCCAGCGGGGACGTGGTGGTGGAGGGGACCTACGAGGTCGGCATGCAGGACCAGGCCTTCATGGGGCCGGAGTCGGGCCTGGCGGTGCCCGCCGACGACGGCGGCGTGCACCTGCACATCGCCACCCAGTGGCTGCACGCCGACCGCGATCAGATCGCGGCGTGCCTCGGCCTGCCCCCCGAGCTGGTGCACCTGACGCTGGCCGGCGTCGGCGGTGCCTTCGGCGGCCGCGAGGACGTGAGCCTCCAGATCCACCTCTGCCTCCTGGCGCTGCGCACCGGGCGGCCGGTGAAGATGGTCTACTCGCGTGACGAGTCGTTCCTCGGCCACGTCCACCGCCACCCGGCCCGCATGTGGTACCGGCACCATGCGACGCGCTCGGGCGACCTGGTGAAGGTCGAGGCCCGCGTGCTCCTCGACGGCGGTGCGTACGCGTCGTCGAGCGGGGCCGTCGTCGCCAACGCCGCCTGCTTCGCCCCCGGGCCCTACCGCGTGCCGAACGCCGTGGTCGACGGGTACGCGGTGCGGACCCACAACCCGCCGTGCGGTGCCATGCGCGGCTTCGGGGCCGTCCAGGTCTGCTTCGGCCACGAGGCCCAGATGGACAAGCTGGCCGCCGCCCTCGGCATGGACCCGGTGGAGCTCCGCCTGCGCAACGCCTTGCGGACCGGGGACCGGCTCGTCACCGGGCAGGTCGTCACCGGCGCGGCGCCGGTCGCGGAGGTGATCCGCGCCGCCGTGGCGCACCCGCTGCCCCCGTCGCTCGACGACGGGCTCCCGATGATGGCCAGGCCGGGCGGGGCGGGGATGACCGCCGACGTCGCCGACCTCCGGCGGGGCCTGGGCCTTGCCGTCGGGTTCAAGAACATCTGCTTCTCGGAGGGTTTCGACGACTCGGTGGCGGCCAGGCTGCGGCTGGAGCTCGGCGCGTCCGCAACGCCGGTCGCCACCGTGCACGTCGCCACGGCCGAGGTCGGCCAGGGCTTCGTCACGCTCGCCGAGCAGATCGCGCGGGAGGAGCTCGGACCGCTCGACGTGGTGCTGGCCGACGCCGACACCGGCGTCGGCTCGGCCGGCTCGACCAGCGCCTCGCGCCAGACCTGGATGAGCGGCGGCGCGGTCAAGCAGGTGTGCGAGCAGGCTCGCCGCGCGCTCGTGGACCGGGCGGCCGGGATCTGGGGCTGCGCGGCAGCGGAGCTCGTGTGGCTTGACGGCGAGGTGGTGTGGGAGGCGACGGCGCAGCGGATGGCCCTGGCGGAGATCCTGGCGGGCGGTCCGGTCGAGGAGCGGTGCGTCCACCGGCACCGGCCGACGACGCCGCTCGACGCCGGCGGCCAGGGCGACGCGCACTTGTCGTTCATGTTCGTGGCACACCGGGCGGTCGTCGACGTCGACCCCGGCCTCGGCCTGGTGCGGGTCGTCCAGATCGCCACCGGCCAAGATGTCGGCCGGGCGCTCAACCCGCTCCAGGTCGTCGGGCAGATCGAGGGAGGGACCGCCCAGGGCGTCGGGCTGGCGGTGATGGAGGAGATCGTCCTCGACCACGGGCAGGTCCGCAACCCGTCGTTCACGGACTACCTCATCCCCACCGCGCTCGACGCGCCCGACGTGGCGATCACCCTGATCGAGGAGCCCGAGCCCGGTGCGCCCTACGGGGCCAAGGGGGTCGGCGAGCCCCCGGCCATCTCGTCGGGCCCTGCCGTGCTGGCGGCGATCCGGGACGCCACGGGCCTGGAGCTACCGCGCGCCCCGGCCCGGCCGGACGACATCGCCCTGCGCGCCTGAGCGCCGTCACCGGGCGCGCCGGGAGCATCCCGGCACCATGGCCGCCCGCTCCCAGGGGCTGGTCCGACCGGGTGCGCGTTGGTGCCGGGGACCACCCGCGGATCAGGGCGCCTCGATGAAGATGCACTCGCCGGGGCATTCGGTGGCGGCTTCGCGCACCTCGTCCTGCATGCCCTCGGGCACGGCGGCGACGCTCGACCTGCCGCCGGGTTGGAGCAGGATGTCGTCCCCCTCCTTCACGTACGCCAAGCCGTCGCTGTGCAGGATCATCACCGAGGGCGCGATCTCCTCGCACAGGCCGTCGCCGGTGCAGAGCTCCTGGTCGATCCAGACCTTCATCGCGGCTCCTCTCCGGAGGGACCAGATCAGGAAGAGCATGAGCCGAGGTGAACAAAATGTCAAGCACCGGCGTCCACGGCTCGGCGTGAGCCGGTCCGGCGGGCTGGGACCGACCGGTCCGGGGGCCGGGACCGGGCCACCCTGAAGGACGGGATTGGCACCGGCCGGTCGCACCGGGACTGGATCCCCTGTTGCGCTGGTTTGGCCGGGTCTGCCGGGGAGGGCGGGGCCTGCGGCCTGCGGGTGTGCCGGCCGGGCAGACCGATTGTTACGTGAGAGTTAACGTCAACCGTGATCGTTGACTATCGAAGCCGACATGCTTACGCTGCTTACAGTTCGTCGAACCGGGCGTAAACGGGTTGTTCAACCGTTGCACGAGCACGGGGCGCTCGTACTGCGAGGCCGGGTTGTCGCTGTTCCAGTGGTAGCCGCGGCGGTGGCTACGGACCATCCGTGGTGGTGGCTGCGGACGATGGGGAGGACTCATGCCGCTTTTCGGTCGTTCCGAGGCGACGCAAGGCAGGTCACCCGGTCGGCACCCCGTCGACCAGGTCCTGCCGGCGCCGCGTCTCGTTTCGCTCGGGCTGCAGCACGTGCTGGTGATGTACGCCGGCTGCGTCGCCGTGCCGCTCATCGTCGGTGGCGCACTGAAGCTGTCGACGTCGACCATCGGTTTGCTCGTGAACGCCGACCTGTTCACCGCCGGCATCGCCACGCTGATCCAGAGCCTCGGCATCGGCAAGCTCTTCGGCGTGCGGCTGCCGGTCGTGGCCGGGGCGACGTTCGTCGCCGTCACCCCGATGATCCTCATCGGGAGCCACTACGGCCTTCCCGCCATGTACGGGTCGCTCATCATCGCCGGCGTCGTCGGGGTGGCCCTGGCCCGGCCCTTCTCCATGGTGCTGCGGTTCTTCCCGCCCCTGGTGACCGGCACGGTGATCACCATCATCGGGCTGTCGCTGATCTCGGCCGCCACCGGCCTGATCGCCGGCAACAACTCGACGGCGGCGAACTATGCGGAGCCCCGCGACCTCGGCCTGGCCGGGCTGGTGCTGCTGTTCATCATCGTCGTGACCCGCTTCGGCCGGGGCTTCGTCGCCCAGCTGGCGGTGCTCGGTGGCATGGTGCTCGGCACCATCGTGGCGATCCCGATGGGCATGACCAACTTCTCCACCGTGGGCAAGGCAGGGGTCGTGGGCATGAGCCAGCCGCTGCGCTTCGGGGCGCCGACGTTCGAGGCGTCGGCGATCATCTCCATGATCATCGTGATGCTGGTCACCTTCACCGAGTCCACGGCCGACATGCTGGCGGTGGGTGAGATGGTGGACCGCAAGCTGAGCCCTGCCGACATCGCCCGGGGCATCGCCACCGACGGGCTGTCGGCCGTCCTGGCCGGCTTCTTCAACTCCTTCCCCGACACCGCCT
>JAJZYI010000089.1 GCA_021798135.1 Actinomycetes bacterium
GGGGCCCGGCGCCCGCCCCGGAGCCGGTGCGGTGCCGGCCGGCGTGCCCGGACCGCTCGCCGAGCAGCTCCTGCGACTGCCCGAGGAGGCGCGCGCTGACGTGTGGCTGCGCGCCTACGAGGGGCACTACCGCGACCGCCTGCTCGGCGACCTCTCCTCGGTGCGCCCCCGGGCGGCGCCCACCGCACCCACCGCGCAGGTGGTGTGCTGCATCGACGTCCGCTCCGAAGGCCTGCGCCGCCACCTCGAGGCCCTCGGCGACTACCAGACGTTCGGCTTCGCCGGGTTCTTCGGCCTGCCGGTGCGGTTCCGCCCGCTGGGCTCGGCGGACACGGCGAGCCTACTGCCGGTGCTGGTCGCGCCGCAGGCCCGCATGCACGAGGTGCCCGCCGGGGGTGCCGCCGGCGCCGCCGCGGCGCACCGGCTCGTCTCGGGCCGCCAGGCCCAGGCGGCGGCGAGCCTGGCGCTCGCCTCGGCGCGCTCCGGAGCGGTCTCGCCGTTCGCCCTGGCCGAGGCGGGGGGGCTGCTCGCCGCCCCGGTGACGCTGCTCAGGACGCTGTGGCCCGCGCGCTACCGGGTCCTGCGCGACCGGGTCGCCGCCGCCGCCGGTCCGGACGCCCCGACCGAGGTGCGCTTCGAGCCGGGCTCGGCCCTGTCGGACGAGGAGCAGGCGGCCTACGCAGCGACGGCGCTCACGACGATGGGGCTGACCGGCGGGTTCGCGCCGATCGTCGTCCTGTGCGGCCACGGCAGCACCACCGAGAACAACCCGCACGCGTCGGCCCTCGACTGCGGGGCCTGCGGCGGCAACCGCGGCGGGACGAGCGCCCGGGCCGCAGCCGGCATCCTGAACCGGCCGGCCGTCCGGTCCCTGCTGGCCGGCGGCGGCATCGCCATTCCCGACGGGACGGTCTTCGTGGCGGCCGAGCACGACACCGCCACCGACCGGGTGCGCCTCTTCGACCAGCACCTCGTCCCGGTGCCGAACCGCGAGCGGCTCGCTGCCGTGGTGGCCGACCTCGACCGGGCGGGTGCCGCCCTGGCCGCCGAGCGCATCGGCCGGCTCCCCGGCGCGCCCCCCACGCGTGGCCGGAACGGATCGCGCCCGGGCCCGCTGGGCCGCCTGCGGACGCGCCGGCGCGACCCCGTCGCGAGCGTGGCCGCCCGGGCCGCCGACTGGGCGGAGGTCCGGCCCGAATGGGGACTGGCGACGAACGCGGCGTTCGTCGTCGGGCCTCGATCGATGACCGAGGGCGTCGACCTCGGTGGCCGGTGCTTCCTGCACTCCTACGAAGCGTCGCTCGATCCGGACGGCACCGCGCTCCAGGGCATCCTGACCGCCCCGATGGTGGTCGCTCACTGGATCAGCGCCCAGTACTACTTCTCGACGGTCGACCCGGAGGTGTTCTCGAGCGGCGACAAGGTCGCCCACAACGTGCTCGGTGACGTGGGCGTGCTGCAGGGCGCCAGCGCCGACCTGGGCGTCGGGCTCCCGCTGCAGTCGGTCTTCGGCGCCGACGGACGCCCGTACCACGAGCCCATGCGCCTGCTCGTCGTCGTCCAGGCGCCCAGGGAGCGGATCGACGCGGCGGTCGCCGGCAGCGCCGTGCTCCAGCAGCTGTTCGACGGCGGCTGGGTGCACCTGGCCGCTCGAGACGACCACGGCGGTCGCTGGCGGGTCCGGCGCCGCGGCGGCGGCTGGGACGCCTGGCGTCCAGCGGGGGCCGGCGGTGGCACTGCCACGTCGGTCGGGCCTCGGGGGCACCATGGTCGCGCCGGCCGGCGCAGCGCCCGGGTTGCCATGGTGGGTGCCGGCCAGCTGGCCCGGATGACCCACCAGGCCGCGATCGACTACGGCGTGGAGGTGCACGTCCTGGCGACGGCGGCCGACCAGCCGGCGGTCGCGGCCGGCGCGCCCTTCACCATCGGCCGTCCCGACCGGCTGGCCGACCTGGAGGCCGTCGCGCGCCAGGGCGAGGTGCTCACCTTCGACCACGAGCTCGTGCCGTCCCACCTCCTCGCCGAGCTGGAGCGGGCGGGGCACCGGCTGCGGCCCAACGCCACCGCGCTCAGGTTCGCCCAGGACAAGCTGCACGCCCGGCGCGCCCTGTCCGAGCTGGGCGCGCTGAGCGTCCCGGTCCCCCGCTTCGCCGCGGCCGCCACCGCGGCGGACGTGTGCTCCTTCGCCGAGGCCGAGGGCTGGCCGGTCGTCGTGAAGGCCCGGGGCGGCGGCTACGACGGCAGGGGCGTCCACGTCCTGCACGGTCCCGACGACGCCAGGCGCCTGCTGCCGGCCGATGTGCCACCCGGGACCGAGCCGGGTTGGGTCGCCGAGGAGCACCTGGAGCTGGCGGGCGAGCTGGCGATCATCGTCGCTCGCCGCCAGTCGGGCGAGATGCGCAGCTACCCGCCCATCGGGACCCGCCAGGAGGACGGGATGTGCCGGGAGCTGGTGATGCCGGCGGCGATCGGCGCTGGCTCGGTGGTGACGGCGACCGCGCTCGCCGAGTCGATCGTCGCCGGCCTGGACGTGACGGGCGTCTGTGCGGTGGAGCTGTTCGTCGTCTCGGACGGGCGGCTGCTGCTCAACGAGCTGGCGATGCGCCCCCACAACGCCGGGCACATCACCATGGAGGCTTGCGCGACGTCGCAGTTCCACCAGCACCTCCGGGCCGTGCTGGACTGGCCGCTCGGGTCCACCGAGGCGCTCGGCCCAGCCGCGACCGTCAACGTCGTCGGCGCCGACGACGGCGTCGACCCCCGCTGGCGGCTGCGCTCGGCGCTCGAGGTCCCCGGCGTGCGTGCCCACCTCTACGGCAAGGCGACGCGACCGGGCCGGAAGCTCGGGCACGTGACCGCTCTCGGGCCGACCCCGGGCGACGCCCTCGCCGCTGCACGCGAGGCGGTGGCCCGCCTCCAGGGCCGGTGAGCGGCCTCGGTGCCGCCCGTCAGCGCCCGCTCGTCGGGGTGGTGATGGGGAGCGACTCGGACCTCCCGACCATGCGCCCAGCGGTCGAGGTGCTGGCCGAGCTGGGAGTGGCCCACGAGGTGCGGGTGGTCTCCGCCCACCGCACGCCGCAGCGGATGCTCGCCTACGGCAGGGCGGCACGCCATCGTGGCCTCGCCGTCATCATCGCCGGGGCCGGTGGTGCCGCACACCTGCCGGGCATGCTGGCCAGCGTCACGACGCTGCCGGTGATCGGGGTGCCGGTGCCGCTGCGCCACGCGGGCGGCCTCGACTCGCTGCTGTCGATCGCGCAGATGCCCGCCGGCATCCCGGTGGCGACCGTGGGCGTGGGCGCCGGCCGCCATGCCGGGCTGCTCGCCGCCCGGATGCTGGCGGTCGCCGACCCGGCGGTGCGCACCGCACTGGAGCGCAACCAGGGAACGTACGGACCCGCGTCCGGGTGAGTGGCCCGGGGCAGCGGGCTGGGCGGCGCGAGCGTGGGGCCGCGGGTTGGGTGGCGCCCGGGTGGGGCCGCACGCGAGCGGCCGGCGACGGCCCTGCCGGTAGGTTACGGGTGTGGCCGGACAGGAGCTGAAGGCGGGCGGTGCCGCGGCAGCCGAGCACAGCGACGGGGGCCGTCGACGTGGCGGGCGCCAGGTGATACCCCGGCCGCCGGGCGTCCAGCCCGGCGGGCCGCCGCCCTGGTCGGGCCGGCCTGCCCCCGCGGTGCGGTCCCTCCCGCTCCCGGTCGTGGTGGACGCGGTGCGCCGCCACGTTGCGGCCCCCGCCGGCGTGCCCCCGCAGGCCATGCGCCCTGCGGCGGTGCTCGTGGCGATCTACGACGGCGACGGCGAGACACGGGTCGTGCTGACCCGCCGGGCCGCCCACCTCAGGTCGCACCGTGGCGAGGTGAGCTTCCCCGGGGGCCGGATGGAGCCCGGCGAGACGCCGGAGCAGGCCGCACTGCGCGAAGCGTCGGAGGAAGTCGGCCTCGACGCCTCCACGGCGGCGCTCGTGGGAAGGCTGAGCCCGCTCGCCACCCGCGTGTCGGGCAACTGGCTGGTGCCGGTCGTCGCCGCGCTCGGCGGGCCGCCTGCCCTGTTGCCAAGGCCGGCCGAGGTCGACCGGGCCTTCGACGTGGCGCTGGTCGACCTGGTCGCCGACGGAACGTTCCGCGAGGAGCGCTGGCCGGGTCCGCCCGCAGCGCCTGGTGGCGGGCCGTCGTGGCAGCCGATGTGGTTCTTCGAGCTGCCGGGGGACACCGTGTGGGGAGCGACGGCGCGCGTCCTGGTGGAGCTGCTCACCATCGTCCTGGCCGGGTCCTGACCTCGGCGATCGGGGGTGCCTGGCGGCGGTGCTGGCCGGCCGGCGCGGGCCGCCGCACCATCGGCGGCGACCGAGCGGAGGGGCAGCACGTGAGGTGGCGGGCCGGGGGTAACCTACAGGGGCACGGGCGGTCGATCGGGCCGCCGCCGGGCACCGCTCGGCGCCCGGGCGACCACGAGCTCGCGTGCCAGCGCCGGCTGGCGCCGGCGGCGAGGCGCCGAGGTGACGCGACGGGCAGAGACGGGCAAAGGAGTCCTGGTGGCTGAGATCGAGATCGGCATCTACAAGTCGGGGCGGCAGGCCTACGGCTTCGACGACATCGCCATCGTCCCGAGCCGCCGGACCCGCGACCCCGAGGATGTCGACATCTCCTGGGAGATCGACGCCTTCCGGTTCGACCTGCCGCTCATGGGCGCGGCGATGGACGGGGTGATCAGCCCCCGCACCGCCGTCGAGCTGGGTCGCCTCGGCGGTGTCGGCGTGCTGAACCTCGAGGGCCTGTGGACCCGCTACGAGGACCCGACGCCGCTGTTGGAGGAGATCGCCGAGCTCCCCGACGACAAGGCCACCGCCCGCATGCAGCAGATGTACCAGGAGCCGGTGAAGGCGGAGCTGGTCACCGAGCGCATCCGCGAGATCAAGGCGGCGGGCGTCGTGTCGTGCGCGTCTGTGACGCCGCAGCGGACCGAGGACCTGGCGCCGGCGATCCTGGCCGGCGAGCTGGACCTGCTGGTGATCCAGGGCACCGTCGTGTCCGCCGAGCACGTCTCGAAGACCGTCGAGCCGCTCAACCTGAAGCGGTTCATCCGCGAGTTCGACCTGCCCGTCATCGTCGGCGGCTGCGCGTCGTACCAGGCCGGCCTGCACCTGATGCGCACCGGCGCCGTGGGCGTGCTCGTCGGCGTCGGCCCGGGCAACGCGTGCACCACGCGCGGCGTGCTCGGCCTGGGCGTCCCCCAGGCCACGGCCATCGCCGACGTGGCCGGTGCCCGCATGCGCCACCTCGACGAGACGGGCGTGTACGTCCACGTCATCGCCGACGGCGGCATGAGCAAGGGCGGCGACGTGGCCAAGGCCATCGCCTGCGGTGCCGACGCGGTCATGCTCGGCTCGCCGCTGTCCTCGGCCGAGGAGGCGCCGTGCCGCGGCTTCCACTGGGGCATGGCCACCTTCCACCCGACGCTGCCACGCGGCGCCCGGGTGCGCACGGGCGTGCGGGGGACCCTCAAGGAGATCCTCCTCGGTCCCGCCCACGAGAACGACGGCCGGATGAACCTCTTCGGCGCTCTCCGCACCTCCATGGCCACCTGCGGCTACGAGACGGTCAAGGAGTTCCAGAAGGCGGAGGTCATGGTGGCGCCGGCCCTGCAGACCGAGGGCAAGGCCCTGCAGCGGTCGCAGGGTGTCGGCATGGGCCACTGACCATGGCCGCAGCGGCCGGGCCGGCGTCGTCGTCCGAGACCGACACCGTCGTCGTCGTCGACTTCGGCGCCCAGTACGCCCAGCTGATCGCCCGGCGGGTGCGCCAGGCGCGCGTCTACTCCGAGATCGTCCGCCACGACGCCAGCGCCGCGGAGATCCTGGCGCGCCGGCCGAAGGGGATCATCCTGTCGGGTGGCCCGGCGTCGGTGTACGCCGAGTGGGCGCCGACCGTCGACCAGGCCCTGTTCGAGGCGGGGGTGCCCGTGCTCGGCATCTGCTACGGCGCCCAGCTCATGACCCAGCAGCTCGGCGGCACGGTGGCGCGCACCGGTCGGGGCGAGTACGGGCGCACGCCCCTCGGCCTCGGCCCCCCCGGTGCCGCCGCGTCGCTGTTCGCCGACTGGCCCACCACGGGGCCGGTGGACGTGTGGATGAGCCACGGCGACGCCATCACCGCGGCGCCGCCCGGGTTCGCGGTCGCCGCCTCCACGCCGGACGCCCCGGTGGCGGCCATGGGCGACGCCGAACGGCGGCTGTACGGCGTGCAGTTCCACCCCGAGGTCGTCCACACCGAGCGCGGCCAGGCGCTGCTGGAGCGGTTCCTCTTCGACGTGTGCGGGGCCCTGCCCACCTGGACCCACACCAACATCATCGAGCACGCGGTCGAGCAGGTCCGCGCCCAGGTCGGTAGCAGCCGGGTGCTCTGCGCGCTGTCGGGCGGCGTCGACTCGGCCGTGGCCGCCGCCCTGGTGCACCGCGCCGTCGGCGACCAGCTGACCTGCGTGTTCGTGGACAACGGCCTGATGCGGGCCGGGGAGGGGGAGCAGGTCGAGGAGACCTTCCGCCGCCAGTTCCACGTCGACCTGGTCCACGTGAAGGCGGCCGACCGGTTCTTCGGCGTCCTCGCCGGCGTCACGGACCCCGAGGTCAAGCGCAAGGCCATCGGGGAGACGTTCATCAGGATCTTCGAGGAGGTGGCGCGCGACGTCGACGACGCCCGCTTCCTGGTGCAGGGGACGCTCTACCCGGACGTGATCGAGTCCGGGACGGCCGACGCCGCCAACATCAAGTCGCACCACAACGTCGGCGGCCTGCCCGAGGACATGGCCTTCGACCTCGTCGAGCCGCTGCGCCCGCTGTTCAAGGACGAGGTGCGGGCCGTGGGCGAGGAGCTCGGGCTGCCCGAGGAGATCGTGTGGCGGCAGCCGTTCCCCGGGCCGGGCCTGGCGGTGCGGATCGTGGGCGAGGTCACCCCCGAGCGTGCCGCCGTGCTCCGTGCCGCCGACGCCGTCGTCCTCGACGAGATCCGGCGGGCCGGCCTGTACGGCGAGCTGTGGCAGAGCTTCGCCGTGCTGCCGGCGGTGCGCACCGTCGGCGTGATGGGCGACGGCCGCACCTACGCGTACCCGATCGTGATCCGGGCGGTGACCTCGGACGACGCCATGACGGCGGACTGGGCCCGCCTGCCGTACGACCTGGTGGAGCGCATCTCCACGCGCATCATCAACGAGGTCGACGGCGTCAACCGGGTCGCGCTCGACGTCACCTCCAAGCCGCCGGGCACCATCGAGTGGGAGTGACCTGGCCGCTGCCCGGGGGCCTGACAGTGCCGTCACCCGCGTGACGGTGCCGTCGCCCGCCTGACGGTGCGAGCGTGGCCGGCTCCGGCCGGAAGGGCGACCGGCCGGCTCCGGCCGGAAGGCCGACACGGCCGGTGAGGCGGAGGCGGCATGCGGGGCGGACGGGGCCTGCGGCGCGGGCACTGCCGGTGAGGCGGGCACTGCCGGTGAGGAGGTGGCGGGCGCCCCCGTGGCCGCGGCGGCACGCGACGCCACACCCGGTCCCGAGATCGATAGCGTCGTGGTGGGTAGGGTCGTGGGTAGAGGCCGTCGCGTCGGGCGGAGCCGCGTCCCACGACCGTGCCTCGCAGGAGGGAGCCATGCGCGACGGGCCGCGCCACCGCCGCAGCGGCGGCAGACACCGGGCCGGGTGGGTAGCCGCAGCCGCCGCGCTCGTCGTGGCGGCCGGCGCCGTCACGACGTGGCGGCTGCACGCCGGACCGTGGGCCCGGAGCGCGTCGAGCGCGTCGGTCGTCGCAGCCGGCGGCACGGGGTCACCCGCCGGCGCATCGTCCGGCACATCTTCCGGCGGGCGCAGCGGCTCCGGGCTCGCAGGTGCCGCCATGACGGTGGCGTCGATCAGCCCCGCGCCCGGCGCTTCCGCCGTCGCTGGCACCACGCCCGTCAGCGTGACGTTCTCCGACCGGCTGGCCGCCGGCGCGCCGGACCCGACGCTGTCGCCCGCCGTCCCGGGCTCGTGGTCCCGGACCGGCTCGCACACCCTGACCTTCACCCCGACCGGAGCGTTCCTGCCGTACTCGGCGGTGACGGTCACCGTTCCTGGCGGCAGGCACGGCGAGCGGGCCGTCGACGGCGCCTCGCTGGCCCGCAGCGTGACGGCCTCGTTCACCGTGGGTGCCGGCTCCACGCTGCGCCTGCAGGAACTGCTGTCGGACCTCGACTACTCGCCGCTCGCCTTCACCCCGGCAGGCGGGCCGATACCGGTCTCGGACACCGCTGCCCAGCAGCGGGCCATCTTCGACCCGCCGGCCGGCACGTTCGCGTGGCGCCAGACGACGTGGCCGGCGAGCCTCACCTCGCAGTGGCAGCAGGGCGCCTTCAACGTGCTCACCAAGGGCCTGGTCATGGAGTTCCAGGCCGACCACCTGCTGAAGGTCAACGGTGTCCCGAGCCTGGGGCTGTGGAACGACCTGCTCGGCGCCCTCGCCGCCGGCGAGGCGAACACCGGCGGGTACAACTACGCGGTCGGCTCCAAGGTCGTTCCCGAGACCCTGACCATCTGGCACGACGGCCAGCAGGTGTTCCACTCGCTGGCCAACACGGGCATCCCCGCCAGGCCGACGTACGACGGCACCTTCCCCGTGTACGCCCGTTATCGCAACCAGATCATGCGGGGCACCAACCCCAACGGCACGCCCTACGCGGACCCCGTGCAGTACGTCGCCTACTTCCACGGCGGCAACGCGGTGCACTACATCCCGCGGGCCCAGTACGGCTTCCCCCAGAGCCTGGGCTGCATCGAGCTCCCGCTGGCGGCGGCCGCGCAGGCCTGGCCGTACCTCGCCTACGGCACCCTGGTCACGGTCACGGGCTGACCGGTCACGGCGCTCGCCTGGCTGGTCACGGGCACGGGCTGACCGGTCACGGCGCCCGCCTGGCCGGTCACGGTCACGGGCTGACCGGTCACGGCGCTCGGCTGGCCCGTCGCGACGACGAGCGGATCCGCCACGACTCGGTGCCCACGGTGCGCCTCGGCGCTCGGCCGGCGGGGCGCACCCCTCCGCTACCGTGGAGTGGATGCCGCCGACCGAGGTCCCGTCGCTGTTCCCTGCGGAGCCGGACGCCGGGGACCGGGCCGGAGCAGGGGGCGTGCCCGAAGGGACCGCGCCCGTGCCCGCCGGACCCGCGATCGTGCCCGACGGACCAGCGCTCGTGCCCGCCGGACCCGCGCCCGAGCCCGACGGGACCGCGCCCGTGCCCGTGCAGGGCGGCTCCGACGAGCTGCTCGTGGGCCTGAACGAGCCACAGCGCCGGGCCGTCGTCCACCGCGGTGGCCCGCTGCTGGTCGTGGCCGGTGCGGGCTCGGGGAAGACGCGGGTGCTCACCCGGCGCATCGCGCACCTCATCGCCACCGGCGACGCGGCCCCGCACGAGATCCTGGCCATCACGTTCACCAACAAGGCCGCGGCCGAGATGAAGCAGCGGCTCGCCGACCTCGTGGGCCCGGCCGCGCACGCCATGTGGGTGTCGACCTTCCACTCGGCGTGCGTGCGCATGCTCCGCTCCCACGCGCCGCGCCTCGGCTACCGCAGCTCCTTCACCATCTACGACGACGCCGACAGCCGCCGGCTGGTGGAGCAGGTGGAGAAGGAGCTGGGCATCGACACCAAGAAGATCCCGCCCCGCACCGTCCAGGCCGCCATCTCGGCGGCGAAGGCCGAGCTGGTCGACTTCGAGACCCTCGCGTCGCGGGCCCTCACCGTCTTCGACCGGCGGATCGCCGAGGTGTACGCGGGCTACCAGCAGCGCCTGCTCGCCGCGTCCGCCATGGACTTCGACGACCTGCTCATGGTCACCGTCGACCTGCTGCGATCGTTCCCCGACGTGCTCGAGGGCTACCGGCGCCGCTTCCGCCAGGTGCTGGTCGACGAGTACCAGGACACCAACCGGGCCCAGAACGAGCTGGTCCTGCTGGTCGCCGGCGAGCACCACCAGGTCTGCGCGGTCGGCGACCTCGACCAGGCCATCTACGGGTGGCGCGGCGCCGACATCGCCAACATCGTGGAGTTCGAGGAGGCCTTCCCCGGCACGACGGTCGTCCCGCTCGAGCAGAACTACCGGTCCACGCGGACGATCCTGGACGCGGCGAACGCGGTGATCGCGAACAACGCCACCCGGGTGCCCAAGGCGCTGTGGACCGACGGCGACGCCGGGGAGCCGCTGCGGCGCTACCGGGCCGACGACGAGCACGACGAGGCCACCTGGCTGGCCGCCGAGATCGGCCGGCTGCGACGGGTGGAGGGGGTCGACCACGGCGAGGTGGCCGTCTTCTTCCGCACCAACGCCCAGAGCCGAGCGCTCGAGGAGGCGCTGGTGCGGGCCGAGGTGCCGTACGTGGTCGTCGGCGGCACCCGGTTCTACGACCGCCGCGAGGTGAAGGACGTCCTGGCCTACCTGCGGGTGGTGGCCAACCCTGCCGACGAGGTGTCGGCCCGGCGGATCGCCAACGTGCCTCGCCGGGGGCTCGGCGCCACGTCCGTCGACCGCCTGGGGTCCTGGGCCCGTGCCCACGGCACCTCCTTCGTCGACGCCCTCGCCCACGCCGCCGACGCCGGCGTCACCGGCGCCGCGGCCAGGGGTGCGGAGCAGCTGCGCGTGCTCTTGGCGGAGCTCGGCGACATGGCTGCCGCGGGGACCGGACCCGGCGACCTCGTGACGGCCGTGGTCGACCGGACCGGGTACGGCGCCGAGCTGCAGGCGGAGGACAGCGTGGAGGCACGCGGCCGCACCGAGAACCTCCAGGAGCTCGCCGGCGCGGCGGCCACCTATCCGAGCCTGGACGAGTACCTGGCGTCGGTAGCGCTCGTCTCCGACGCCGACGACCTCGACCCAGGGGCGGGGCGCGTGTCGCTCATGACGCTGCACACCGCCAAGGGCCTGGAGTTCCCGGTGGTGTTCCTGGTCGGCATGGAGGACGGCGTGTTCCCCCATTCCCGCGCCCTCGACGACCCCGCCCAGCTCGAGGAGGAACGGCGGCTCTGCTACGTCGGCATCACCCGGGCCCGGGCCAGGCTGTACCTCAGCCACGCGTGGAGCCGCACGCTGTTCGGGTCCACCAGCCGGTCCATCCCGAGCCGGTTCCTGTCCGAGGTCCCCGACGAGCTGGTACGCGACATCGGCGGTGGCACCGGTGCGGTCCGCACCATCAGCGCCTGGGGGGGTGCGGGCGGCGGCCGGCCGGGCAGCGGTGCGCGTGGCGCTGCCCGCGGCGGGCGCGCCACCGGGCGCGCCAGCGTGGGGACCTGGTGGGGCTCGCCGGGCGCCGGCCGTGGCGGCGCCGGCCGTGGCGACGACGACCCGTGGGAGCGCGACGCCGACGCCGACGTCGACAGCCACTTTCACGACCCGGGCGACGACGGCTGGCGCGACGCCGACCGCTGGCACGACCCCGACCCGTGGGGTGACCGCAGCAGCGGCGGCTCGGGCCGCGCGGCGGCCGGGCGGGAGCGCGCCG
>JAJZYI010000090.1 GCA_021798135.1 Actinomycetes bacterium
GATCGCGCGGCGGGGCCGCTCACGCACCGCGGGCCCCGGAGGCCGGCGGCCGGGGGGGCGCCACCACGCGCCGCACCAGCTCGGCCGCCTCGAGCTCGAGCAGGGTGTCGAACATCCGCCGCACCTGGGCACGGCGGCCCGGGTCGGCCGCCAGGTTCACCAGCTCGTGCGGGTCCTCCTGGAGGTCGTAGAGCTCGTGCTCCTGGTCGTCGAACGGCGCGTCGGGCCCGACGCGCTTCACCCCGACCCGCCCCCCCTGGGTGTGGCCGCTGCCGCCCACGCCGTAGTAGCGCGCGTACTTGAAGCGCCCGTCGGTGAAGCCGCGGCTGGCGTAGCGGGAGTCCATGCACTCCGGGTACCAGGCCCAGTCCTGGGCGAAGAACACCGCCTCGCGGATCTCGGTGGCCTCGCCGGTCAGGAGCGGGAGCATGCTCCTGCCGGGGAGGTGCTCGGGCGGCTCCACGCCACCCAGCTCCAGGATCGTCACCGCCAGGTCCACGGTGCTGCACAGCGCGTCGGTGCGGGTCCCGCCCGCGGTGACCCCGGGAACCGAGATCGACAGGGGCACCCGCAGCGTCTCCTCGTAGTTCCAGGGCCCCTTGGACCGCAGGCCGTGCGAGCCGCACTGGTCCCCGTGGTCCGACGTCACGACGACCACGGTGTCCCCCGCCTGGCCGCTGGCGGCCAGGGCGTCGAGCACGGTGCCGAGGCTCCGGTCGCTCATCTCGTGCAGCACCGTGTAGTAGTCGAGCTGGCGGAGCCAGGCGTCGACGTCGCCGGGGTCGAGCCAGCCCGCCCGCGCCGCCTGCGCCTGGAGGAAGCGGCGGTGCACCTCCGGCCGGTCGGTCAGGTCCGTGGCGAAGTTCTCCGGCAGGGCCTCGGTGTACCGGGGATAGTCCCGGTCGAACACGGGGAGGTTGTCCGGCCGGCCCCAGTCGCCGCGGCCCTGGTTGAAGGACCGGATCTCGGCGAAGTGCTCGGGGTGGCGCTCCTGGTACCACGGCTGGTCGACGGGGAACCACATGATGTCGTGCGGGTTGACCAGCGCGCAGGTGAGGAACCAGGGCCCGGCCTCGGACCCGTGGTCCGCGAGCCATCGGGCCGCCTGGCCGGCGATCACGTCGTCGTACTCCAGGCCGCTGCCCGGCAGGCCCCACCACGCCATGTCGTTGCCGCTCCAGTCGGTGAACCCGTAGTCCTCCATGGGCGGCGTCGGCCCGGGGTAGAGGTGCCACTTCCCGAAGTACGGCGTGCGGTAGCCGTTGGCCTGGAGCAGGTGCCCCAGCGTGGTGACGTCCTCCGGCCGCAGGTAGAGCTCCGGCGAGCGGACGTTCTCGCTCACGCCGTGCTCCGTCACGTACTCGCCCGTGAAGAGCGTGGCCCGGGCGGGCGAGCACGGCGAGGTGTGGGTGTAGCAGCGGTCGAAGGACATCGAGGTGCCGGCCACCTGCCGGCGGACGGGGACCGCGGCGTCGGCCGGCAGCCAGCCGTTGTGGCGCTCCTGGTCGGTGTACAGCAACAGGATGTTCGGGCGTTCCTTCATGTGGGTCACACTCGTGTCCTCGGGGCTGGCGGTCGGGTCGGCGTGGCGGGCGCCGCGGCTACACCACGCGGTGGACGCGGGCGACTAGGCGGACGAGACCGAAGGCGAGGCCGGCGACCCGGAGGTCACGCTCCACGCCCCGCGCCTCGTCGCACAGGTCGTCCACCGCCTCGGCGACCGTCGGGTAGGCGCGCAGGTCGAGCATCTCCCCGGCGTCGACCTGGCGGCCCTCGCGCCCGGCGTGCACCGTGACGTACTGCTCGTGCCCCGGCACGTCCCCGTCCGGCGGCCAGGCCTGGAGCGCGGCGCCGACGAACTCGTCCGCCGGCACCGCCGCGTGGCGCCGCAGCAGGGTGGCGAGCACCACGCTGCCCGGCTCTATCGGCTGGTGGCGGCGGGGCTCGCACAGCAGCAGCGAGAAGCGCTGCTTGTCGATGAACGTCTGCTCGTCGGTGGCGACCTCACGCTGGTACAGGGGCGACGCGAACCCCTCGTCCATGGCGGCGAGGTCGTCGAAGTCGAGGATGGAGCAGGCGTCGAACCCCGGGTACGGCAGCGGGAGCCTGTCGCCCACGACCACCGGGTGGAGCTGGACGTACCGGCGGAGGCCCGGGATCCTGCCGGCCGCGTCGGCGTGCGTGGTTCGCCAGTGCCGAACGAACGCCTCCGTGGTCAACCCCGGTCGCCGCGGGGCCATGCCCACCCGGCTGATCACGCCGCTGCCCCCTGTCGCCTCGTCACCGTCACCTCACCGTCGCCTCGCCGTCGAGCCACCGCTGCCTCGCTGCCATCTCGCTGCCGTCGCACTGTCGAGCCACCGCTGCCCCGCTGCGGTCTCACTGCCGTCTCGCTGTCGAACCACCGTCGCCTCGCTGCCGTCGCACGGTCGCCCCCTGGTCGGCCTCGCCCCCTGGTCGGCGTCGCGTCACCGGCGCCTCGTCACCGTCGCCCCCTGGTCGGCGTCGGCGCATCGCTCGTCGCCCCCAGGGCGGCGACGGGTCGTATACTAAATGCATACGACACGACCCGACAAGTGGTCACCCGTCCCGTCGCCGTCGCCCGCCGTCGGTCCCACCGTCGCAGGATCGCCGCCCGGTCGATCGGCGCGCGGCGCCGTGGGGTCCGACCGGCGAGGCCGCGGCCGACCGGGCGGCAGCGCGGCGGGGTCGCCACGGCACACGACGCCCACGCGGCGAGGAGGTCAGGACATGCCCGCATCCCCGACGCCGGTCGGCCTGGTGCTCGTGCCCCACCGGGCGCCAGGCGAGCGCAGCGCGAGCCAGACGATGGCCCGCACGCTCGAGGTCGTGGGCACCGCTGCGGCGGGCGGGTTCGCCGCCTGCTACTTCCCCGAGCACCACCTGAGGGACGACGACTACGTCACCAGCCCGCTGACGCTCGCCGCGCACGTCACGGGGCGGTGGCCGGGCCTGAAGGTCGGCACCGGCGTGGCGCTGCCGGCGCTGCACAACCCGCTCACCTTCGCCGAGCAGCTCGCCACGCTGGACGTGGCGTCGGGCGGCGCGCTGCACGTCGTCGGGGTCGGCCTGGGCGACGTCCCCGCCGAGTTCGCGGCGCTCGGCATCCCCCACGCCGAGATGGTCGGCCGCTTCGTGGGCGCCGTCGACGCCCTGCGACGCCTGTGGCGCGGGGAGACCGTGGACGCCGACGTCGGATCGCTGCACCTGGACGGCGCCCGGCTCAGCCCGCGCAGCCCGTACCACGACGAGCTCCCGCTCGCCATCGGCGCCATGTCGGACCGCGGCGTGCGCCGGGCGGCCCGCCTGGGCCTCCCCTGGCTCACCGACCCGATGCAGGCCCCGGAGCGGCTGCAGCGGTGGGCCGACCTCTACTGGGGCGAGGCCGGGCCGGCTGGCCGGGTCATCCTGATGCGCCAGGCGTGGCCGGCGCCGTCGCGGGAGGAGGCGATCCGGCAGTGGTGGCCTCACGCCCGCGACCAGATCTTCAGCTTCAGCATCGGCCACAACCGCCTTCCGGGGGAGACGGGCCTGCAGGGCGTGCAGCGCCCCGAGGACCTGGACTTCGAGCAGTTCGGGTCGAGGTACCTGCTGGGCCCGCCCGCCGAGATCGTGGGCGAGCTCGAGGAGATGGCCGCGTCGGTCGGCGCTGACGAGGTCGTCGTCCGCGTGGGCTTCGGCTCCGGCCCGGCCCACGCGGCGGTGGTGGACGCCGTCGGCCAGCTCGGCCGGGCCTTCCTCGGCCGCTGAGGCGGCCCGGTCCAGCGCGCGACGGGAGGCGCCCGAAAGCCGCCCGAGCACCGCCGCCCGAGCACCGTCGCAAGATCACTCCAGCCGGTCGGACCGCCGCCTCTCCATCGCCCCCGTCGCCTCCCGGGGCTGCTCGGCACGCCTCGGGTCGCGGGCGAGCTCGGCCTCGAGCACCCGGATCCGGCGACGCGCCGCCCGGAGCTGGTGACGCTCCGGCGACGACAGCCCGGGCTCGATCCCGCGGTCGACGAGGTCCTGCCGGCGCCAGTTGTAGACCGTCTGGTAGCTGATGCCCTGGTCCCGAGCGATGTCGGCGACGCGCTCGCCGGCCGCCAGCTGGCGCAGCACCCGCTGCCGCAGCTCGGGCGGGTACGGCCCCTTCCTCATCTCCCTCCCCACCGGGTCACGAGCCGGGGTCAGACCGTGGGCACGCGACCGGGCCGGGCCCGGTCGCCGAGGGCGGGGCCCCCCTCCTGCAGCACGCGGGAGAGCCGACGGTGGATGTCCCGGAAGCGCTGGTCCTCGAGCACCTGCTCCGGGTCGCGCGGCCGAGGCAGGTCGACGGCGATCTCGTCGACCTTGGCACCAGCGTTCATCACCACGATCCTGTCGGCCAGCAGGACCGCCTCGGTGAGGTCGTGGGTGACGAAGATCACGGTCTTGCGGGCGGTGTCGCCCTCGCGGGACCACACGTCGAGGAAGAGCTCCTGCGTCTCCGCCCGGGTCTGGGCGTCGAGCGCGGCGAACGGCTCGTCCATGAGCAGGAGGTCGGGGTCGATAGCCCACGTCCGGGCCAGCGCGACACGCTGCCGCATGCCCTGGGAGAGCTGCCACGGGTAGAGCTTGGCGGCACTGCCGATGCCCAGGGCGTCCAGGTAGTCGCTGGCGCGCGCCCGGCGCTGGGACCGGGTCATGCCGGGTCGCCGGAGCTCCAGGGCGAACTCGATGTTGCCGCGCGCCGTGCGCCAGGGCAGCAGCGCGTCCCGGGCGAACATGTAGGCCATGTGCTCGAGCGCCCGGTCGGGAGCGAGGCCGTGGACCAGCACCTCCCCGGCCGAGGACCGAGCCAGGCCGGCCAGCACGTTCAGGATCGTCGTCTTGCCACAGCCGCTGCGCCCCACGATGACGATCAGCTCCCCGGACCGGATGTCGAGGCTGAAGCCGCGCACCGCCGTGTGGACCTCGTCGACGGTGCCGTGGGCCACGAACTCGACGTCCATGTCCGAGATGCGGACGACCGAGCCGTCCGAGGGCGCCGCAGCCTGGCGCGCCCGGGTGCCGTCGGCGCCGTGCGTCCTCGGCTGGCCGGCTCGACGGAGTGGGTTGCTCACGACGATCCCTCCCGGAGCGACTCGGGGGCGACCTCCAGGATCCGCTCGACCGACGGGCGAGCGGCGCCCTGGAGCGGCGCCGCGGCGGGCAGCGGCGCACAGGGCATGGTGCTGCGGCGAGGCGAGGACGTCAAGCGCCGGCCGGCCCGCTGGGCACCGCGCCGACCCGGCCCGTTCGGCGCTCCGGGGTGCGTCCGTCACACGGCGCCACCGGCGACCAGGAACCGGTCCCGGCCGCCGGGTGCCACGATCCCGCGGGCACGCGGCCGGGCTCTGAGGCCGGCCGGCACCGTCCGCGGCGCGCGGCGCTCACGATCGACGCCCGGCGTGGTCGAAGGGTGACGGCAAGATGCAGCAGCTGATCGGCACGTCCACTCGAGCCCCTCCCTCGGACAGCGACGACGCAAATACCGTATACATTTCGCATACTACTTGTCCAGCAGGAGCGGGCATGGCCCGCTGGTCGAGCGGCGACGGTGCCCCTGTCGGCGCCGAGCCGCGACCGCGAGCCGCGACCGGCGCCGGGGCCCCGTCCGGGCCCGGATGCCGAGAACGCCGCCGCTCGACCAGGAAGCGGCCGGTCGACCCGCGCTCGCGACGCCCGCTCGACGAGCCGAGAGCGTGCCGGCAGCGACCGCGGGGGACGCCGGAGCCCCTCGCGGCGAGGGCCGCGGGAGCGGGCAACGGGCGGAGCGATGCCGGACGGCGACCACCGGCACGGGGGAACCGGCGGCCGCTGCGGGCGTTCTGTATACCATGTGTCCATGAACCGACCAGCGTCGAGCAACGGCCGATCGAGACGTGACGACGCCATGGAGGTGATCCGCCAGTGGATCATCGAAGGTCGGCTGCCGCCCGGGAGCCCGCTCGTCGAGTCTCGCCTGGCCGCCGAGCTCAACGTCTCCCGGGTGCCGGTGAGGGAGGCCCTGCAGCGCCTGAGCGAGCAGGGCCTGGTCGACCTGCGGCCGGGTCAGAGCGCGCAGGTGGCACGGCGCAACGCGCGAGACGTCGTGGAGCTGCTGGAGATCAGGGAGGTGCTCGAGGGCCTGGCCGCCACCAGCGCTGCCGCCAAGCGGACGGTGGACGACATCACGGCCCTCGACGCCGTCATCCAGCAGGCCGACGCGCTGATCGACGCCGGCGACTGGGCAGCCGTCGGCCACCTCAACGTGGACTTCCACCGCACGGTGACCGCCATCGCCCGCAACGACCACCTGGCCAGCCTCATCGAGGGCTTCCGCTTCCAGCTCGCATGGCTGAACACCGCCTCTGCGGAAGCCAGGGGCCGCGACGCGTGGCTGGAGCACGCCGAGCTGCTCCAGGCCATCGTGGCGCAGGACGCCAGGCGGGCCGAGCAGGTCGCCCGCCGTCACACGCGGCTGTCACGCGAGGCGTTCGTGAAGGCGCTGCTCGACGGCACGATCAAGGCGTAACCTCCGTCACGGCCGGCGGGCCGCGCACCCGGTGCGCTGGGACGCCATCCGTGCCGTGCACCCGGAGCGCCGGCCCCCGGTCACGTGGTGGGCGCCTGCCACCGCAGGATGCGCCGCTCCAGCCACGACATGATCGAGTTGATGCTGCTCGCCACGATGGCGAGCACGATCAGCAGCCCGTACACCGCTTCGATCTGGAACAGGCTCGCGTACTCCTGGAGCAGCTGGCCGATCCCGTTCTTGGCCCCGATCAGCTCGGACGTGAGCACGCCGAGGATCGAGTAGATGACCCCCAGGCGCAGGCCGCCGAAGATCGACGGCACGGCCACGGGCAGCATGACCTTGAAGAACAGCTGGCGGCGGTTCGCACCGAGGGACCTCGCCAGCCGCACGATGTCGACGTCGATCGCCTGCATGCCCGCCCGGGCGCTGGTGATGAGCATGAACACCACCACCGAGAACGCCAGGGCCAGCTTGGCCGTGATCGTCAGGCCGAACGCGATGACGAACACCGGCGCCAGCGCGATGCGGGGCAGCGAGTTTGCCGCGTCCAGCACGGGCGCCACCACCCGCTCCACGGCCGGGAGGAGGCCGAGGCCGATGCCGACGACGACGCCCACCACCGAGGCCAGGACCCAGGCGATGGCCGCGGCCTCCAGCGTGGCCCCCAGGTTCACCCACAGGGTGGAGCCGACCAGCGCGTGGCGGAGGTAGACGGCGACGGCCGACGGGCTGCTCGTGACCGTCCTCGGGAACAGGTGGAGGACGACCGTCAGCTGCCACAGCCCCACCAGCGCACCGATGAACACCAGGCGCGCCGCCAGCAGCGCCCATCCCGACAGGCGTCGGTGCCGGTTGCGGCCCCGTCCGGCGGCGCCGCCCGCCTGCGCTCGGGTTGCCGCCGCCCGCCGGCGCGCCGCACGGCCGGTCCCCAGGTCGGAGCGCCGACCCGTCGGCGCTCCCGCCCACTGCTCCTCGGCGGTGGTCATGCTCGTCCCCCCTCGCCGCCGACACCGCTTGCGCCGCGAACGCCGCTTGCACCGCTAACGCCGCTTGCACCGGCGACACTGCGATCACCGCTTGCACCGGCGACACTGCGATCACCGCTTGCACCGGCGACACTGCGATCACCGCTTGCACCGGCGACACTGCGATCACCGCTTGCACCGGCGACACGGCCAGAACGGCGGGCACGACCTGCGCACCGACCGGCGGCTGCCGGGACGGCGTGCACCGGCCGCCGCACCGGGGCGCCCGGGGACCGGGACGGCCGCCGCTCCTGGCGCTTGGATGACGTCGGGTGCGGCATCGATGGTCCCTCCCTCGGCAGGTGCCCGGTCGATCGGCGTGCGCCGAAGCTCGCGGCGCCGGTCGTCAGGCCGCTGCGCCCCGTAGGGCGACGCCCGAGCCGGGCTCGGGCGTGCACGCCGGTTCGGACGGGCGCCGCCTACGGTATACCATGGCTATACACTTGTGACAACCGGTCCCGACCGCGTCGGGGGGCCCGCCAGCCGGCCTCAGCGGCGGACGACGAAGCCGTGCTCCTCGCGGTCCCAGGTGTCGGCGGTGACACCCTCCTCCCGCAGCCGGTACTTCTCGACCCGCTGCGACGGCGTCTTCGGCAGCTCGTCCAGGAAGCGGACGTAGCGGGGGACGGCGAAGTGGGCCAGGTTGTCGACGCAGTGCTCCAGGAGCGCGACGACGTCCACCTCGTGGCCCGGCCGGGGCACCACGGCGATCATCACCTCCTCCTCGGACAGCTCCGAGGGCACGCCGTAGGCCGCCGCCTCGAGCACGCTGGGGAAGGAGCTGACGACCTTCTCGACCTCCCAGGAGGAGACGTTCTCCCCGCGGCGCCGGATGGCGTCCTTCATGCGGTCGAGGAAGTAGAGGTAGCCGTCCTCGTCGAACCGCCCCCGGTCCCCGGTGTGGAACCACAGGTTGCGGAACGCCCGCACCGTGGCCTCGGGCATCTTGTAGTACTCCATGATCATGATGCCGGGCTTCTTCGGCCGGACCACGATCTCGCCGGCGACGCCGGCCGGCACGAACTGGTCCTCGGCGTCCACGATCCGCACCTCGAAGCGGGGCGACTCGCGGCCCGCCGCTCCCACCCGGTACGCGTCGAGGCGGTTCTCGACGGTGTTGGCCACCTCGGTCATGCCGTAGACCTCGGCGAAGCGGACGCCGAAGCGCTCGGTGAACTCGTGGCAGATCTCCGGCGGCACCGGGGCGCCGAAGGCGACGCGCACCGGGTTGTCCGCGTCGTCGGGCCGCGGCGGCTGCTTGAAGAGCATGAGCAGCAGCGCTCCCTGGAAGTTGAAGGCGGTGACGCCCTTCTTCCTGCAGATGTCCCAGAACCGGCTCACCGAGAAGCGCTGGTCCATCACCAGGCTCCCGCCGCACTCCATGGCGGCGATCACGCTCGTGTAGCGGGCGTTGATGTGGAACAGCGGGAACGCCGTGTAGAGGACGTCGTCCTCCGTGTACCCCATGAGCGCCACGGTGTGCCGGGCGAGGTCGAGGTTGGCCTCGTGGCTCAGCACCACGCCCTTCGCCGGGCCGGTCGTGCCCGACGTGTACATGATGACGTTGGCGTCGTAGCGGTCGACCTCCGGACGCGGCGGGTCGTCGTCCAGGTAGAGGTCGGCGAGCTCGTGGAGGGCGAGCCGGGCGGGCAGCTCGACCTCCGCTCCCCGGCCCTCGCGCAGGACGACCACGTGGCCGAGCTTGGGGAGGCCGCCCGCCACCACGGCGAGCCGGTCGAGGTACTCCTCGTCGACCACGACGGTCCCCGAGTCGGACTGGTCGATCATGTACTGGAGCGACGCCCCCCGGTTGGCGGTGTTCACCGGGATCTCGACGGCACCGAGCTTGCACAGCGCGAACCACACGTCGATGCTGTGCACGCTGTTCTTCATCATGGTGCAGACGTGGGACCCGGCACCCAGGCCGATGCTGGCGAGCCCGGCCGCCATCCGGTCGCTGTACGCGTCGACCTCCCGGTAGGTGCGCCGCACGTCGGCCACGTCGAGCGCGTGCTTGTCGCCGTAGCGGCGCGCCCGCTCCCGGACCCAGTCGCCCATCGTCCGGGGGGCGTCCGGCGCCAGCTGGACGATCGTCATCGGTGCACCTCGCGTCACCCTCCTCGGCCGGCCATGCCGGCCGCTCTTCTCCGCCGGCCTCCTCGGCCGGCCTTCTCCGCCGCTCTTCTCCGCCGCTCTTCTCCGCCGGCCTCCTCGGCCGGCCTTCTCCGCCGGCCGCGATCGGTGGCTGCGCCCTCCCGCGCGGCCGCGCCCCGCAGGCGGGGGGCCGCCACCGGTCAGCGCGCCAAGAAGCGCTCCACGGCGGCGCGGTGCTCGGGCGTGCCGAACAGCACCGCGGTCGCCTCGCGGGCGGCCGGGTCCCGTTGCTGCACGCCCATGGTGGCGATCTGCTTGGCCATCGCCACCGCCATCGGCGGGTGCGCGGCGATGCGCTCGGCCACGTCGAGGGCCGCGCCCACCACCTGGTCGCCGGGCACGACCCGCTGCACGAGCCCGATGCGCTCGGCCGTGGCGGCGTCGACGTCGTCGCCGGTGAGCACCAGGTGCCGGGTCCATCCCTCGCCGATGCGCAGGGGCGCCCGGAGCATGCCGAAGGCGGGCATCAGGCCGACGGCGACCTCCCGGAAGGCGAACCGGGCGCCCTCGGCGGCGACGGCCAGGTCACACGCCAGGACCAGCTCGAGACCGCCCGCGTAGGCCAGGCCGTTCACCGCCGCCACCACGGCCAGCTCGGCCCGCTCCACCGACCGGAAGGCGTCGAAGACGAGGGCGAGCTGCCGGCGGTGGTCCTCGGGCCCGCGCAGCTCGGCGAACGAAGCGATGTCGCCCCCCGCCGAGAAGGCCGGTCCCGCGCCCGTGAGCACGCACGCCCGGACGGCGGGATCCGCGCCGAGCGCGCCCATCACGGCGATGAGCTGGCGGAAGAAGGCGGGGTCCATGGCGTTGCGCTTGTGGGCACGGTCCATGACCACGAGCGCCACGCCGGGCCGGACCACGTCGACCCTCAGGCGGCGCTCGGACGGCGCTGGCCCGGACCCGCCGCCCTCGTCCTGCAGGTCGTCCGCCACGTCAGGCGCCCACCTCGACGGCGCCGGCCCCCAGGAACGCCTCCATGACGGCGTCGTCGGCCTCGATCTCCGCGGCCGTGCCGGACCGGACCACCTCGCCGCGCTGCAGGACGTAGACGCGGTCGGCGATGGCCAGGCTGGCGGGGACGTTCTGCTCGGCCAGCAGGACGCCGACACCCGTGTCCGCCATGGCCCGCACCTTGGTGAACACCGTCTCCACCATGAGCGGCGACAGCCCGACCGACGGCTCGTCCATCACCACGCATCGCGGGGCGCCGGCCAGCGCCCGCCCCACCGCGAGCATCTGCTGCTCGCCGCCGCTCAGCATGGCGCCGCCCACCGACCGGCGCTCGTGGAGCACCGGGAACAGCTCGTAGGCGGCGCGCAGGGCGGCGTCGCGCTCGGCCCGCCCTGTCCGCGTGTAGGCGCCGAGCAGCAGGTTCTCCTCGACGGTCAGGCTGCCGACGATGGCCCGGCCCTCGGGGACCTGCACCAGGCCGGCGCGGGCGCGGCGGAACACCGGCCGCCGCCCGAGCTCGGTGCCGTCCAGCCGGACCGATCCCTCGGTGCCGCGCACCAGGCCGACCAGGCCGTTGAGCAGCGAACTCTTGCCCGCGCCGTTGGCCCCGAGCAGGGCGACGACCTCGCCGCGCTCCACCGTGAGCGACACGTGGCGGACCGCCACGATGCCGCCATACCGGACGGTCACCCCGGTGACCTCGAGCAGGCTCACCCCTGCACCCCCCGCCCGCCCGGCCCGGGCGTGCCACCGGGCACCTCGCCGGCCCCGCCCGGCACCGCCGGCGCTCCCCCGGCCGTGCCC
>JAJZYI010000091.1 GCA_021798135.1 Actinomycetes bacterium
CCCCCTCCCCAGCCTCCTGCCACCGCCACCCGCCGGCTACGCCGACACCGACCTCGCCAGCCTGCTCCCCCCGCCACCGGCCGGCTACGCCGACACCGACCTCGCCAGCCTGCTCCCCCCGCCACCGGCCGGCTACACCACCGCCGACCTCGCACCCCCCGACCTGCCGCCGCCACCCGCCGGCTACGCCGACACCGACCTCGCCAGCCTGCTCCCCCCGCCACCCGGCTTGGGAGCGGCCGAATCGCCGCTGGCGGGGCCGGCGACGCCCCTGCCCGCACCGCCGGCGGGGTTCACGCCCGAGATGGTGGGCGAGATCCTGGCAGTGGAGGCGCAGGAGCGCGCGTCCGACGAGGCCGGCGGGCCCGACGACGAGGAGCCGGCGGAGCCGATCACCGAGGACATGACGATCGTCGCCAGGGGACACCGCCGCAGGTTCCGGCTTCGCTGACCACGGCGCTCCGGGCGGCATCGGCGAAGCCCGTGCCGGCTCCGGCGACCACGGGCCGCCAGATCCCACCGGCGAACGGCGCTGGCTGGCGCCCCTGTCGGAGCCATCGCCACCGAGCCGGGCCCGACCGGCGGGCCGCCGGGGCCGCCCGCGTGCTCAGTGCTGGTCGAGCGACTCGCGGCGCCAGGGCCCGCGCGTGCCGCCGGTCTTCTCCCACAGCGCCAGCTCGCCCATCACCATCGACCGGTCGGCGGACTTGCACATGTCGTAGATGGTGAGCGCGGCGACCGCGCAGGCGGTGAGCGCCTCCATCTCCACGCCGGTCCGGTCGACGGTCTCCACCTGGGCCTCGACCTCGACGAAGTCGTCGCCGATGGTGAAGTTCACGTGGCACGCACCCACGAGCAGCGGGTGGCACATCGGGATCAGGTCCGGGGTGCGCTTGGCCGCCTGGATGCCAGCGATGCGCGCCGTCCCGAGCACGTCGCCCTTGGTGATGGCGTTGTTGGCCACCTTCACCGTGGTCTCCGGCGCCATCATCACCCGGCACCGGGCGAGCGCCCGCCGGTGGGTGGGCTCCTTCGGGGTGACGTCGACCATGCGGGCGCCGCCCAGCGGGTCGAGGTGTGTCAGGCTGCGGTCGGCCACGGCGCGAGTCTACTCCTCCGAGCCGCACCCGATTAGACTTGGCAGTCGAAGGGTGTGAGTGCCAACATCCGGCCGCCGCACCGCCGGCGGTGCCGTGAACGCAGACCGAGGAAGGAGCAGCGAGCCGATGCCGACGTACGAGTACGCCTGCACATCGTGCGGCCAGCATCTGGAGGTCGTGCAGTCGTTCAAGGACGACCCCCTCACCACGTGCGAGACGTGCGGCGGGACGCTCCGCAAGGTGTTCAGCCCCATCGGCGTCGTCTTCAAGGGCAGCGGCTTCTACAAGACCGACAGCCGGTCCGGGCGCAGCAGCACGGCCGGCGGGTCGGGCTCGTCGACGGCCTCGGCAGGCGGCACCAGCTCCGGCGACACGGCGAGCAGCTCGACGAGCACGCCGGGGTCGGGCGACAAGGCGGGCGCCCCGGGCGGCGCGTCCTCCGGCTCGGGCAGCACGTCGTCCGGCTCGGTGGCCGCCGCGTCCTGACCGGCGCCCTGCCGCCTCGGGACCCGCGTCCTGACCGGCGCCCTGCCGCCTCGGGACCCGCGTCCTCACCGGCATCGTGCCGCCGGCGCGGCGGGCGTGCTGGTGACGACCGCCCGGTGCTGGTGGCTCGCGGTCAGTCCCCGCTCACCGCCATGTCGGCGATCGCGAGCGTCTGGCCGGAGGCCAGGCCTGGCAGCCACTGCAGGTCGGCGCCGACGTGGGTGACGGCGTGCAGCATGCGCTGCAGGGTCGAGGCGACCGTCACCTCGCGCACCGGCGCGTCGAGCGCCCCGCCTCGGATCCACAGGCCCTCGGCTCCGACCGAGAAGTCGCCGCTCACCGGGCTCACGCCGGAGTGGACGCCGGTGACCGACTGCACGTACAGCCCGTCGCCGACGGCGGCCAGCAGCTCGTCGGCCGCCAGCTCGCCGGGCTCCAGCCGGACGGCGCGGCAGCCGGCGACGGGCGTCGACGCGTAGCCGCCGCGCACCGCCGAGCCGGTCGACGCCGTGCCCGCCCGGCGCGCCGCCACCGAGTCGTACACGAACCCCCGCAGCACGCCGCCGGCGATCAGCTCGTTCCGCCGGCACGCCAGCCCCTCGCCGTCGAACGGCGAGGCCGAGAACGCCCGCGGGTCGGTGGGGTCGTCGACGAGCACCAGGCCCGGCGCGGCGACGACCTCGCCGATCCTCCCGGCGAACATCGAGCGGTTCTTCGTGACGGACTCGCCCGACAGGGCGGAGGCGACCACGGCCAGCAGGGTGGCGGTCACGCGGGGGTCGAGGACCACGGTGCAGCGGGTGGAGCGGGCCTTGCTCGCGCCGATCAGCCGCGTCGCCCGCAGCACGGCGTCGTCGGCGGCGCCCGCCAGGTCGAGATCCTCGATGCCCCGGCCGGCGCTCACCCCGACGCCGGTGTGCCCCCCCTCGCCGGCGAGGGCGGAGACGGCCAGGCTGCAGACGGTGCGCCGGCCGCTGGCGAGCACCCCGGTCGACGACGCCACCGCCCACGCCACGGCCAGGTCCCCGTAGTCCGCCGAGGACACCTGGCGGATCCGCGGGTCGGCCGACCGCGTCCGGCGCTCGAGCTCCAGCGCCAGCTCGGCCTTCCGCTCGGGCGGGGTGCCGGGCACCCCGTCGTCCCACAGGTCGAGCACGGCCGGGTCCCGGCCGTCGGGCTCGGCCAGGCCGACGTGCTCGTCGGGCGTGGCGAACCGGGCGTTGTCGCGGGCCTCGCCGAGCACGTCGCCCACGACGTCGGCGTCGAGCGAGCCCGCCGACGCGAAGCCCTGGCGGCCGCCGACGACCACCCGGATGCCGACGCCCGCCGACGACGCCTGGGACAGCACCTCGACGTCGCCGTCGTAGGCGCGGACATCGGTCTCCACGCCGCGGCTGACGTAGACCTCGATCTGCTCGCCGCGACCAGCCCGGCCGGCCACGGCGCTCGCCAGCGCGGCCAGGTCCTCAGGCACCGGCCGTCCCCCCGATCGTGACCGCCGAGATGCGCAGCGTGGGCTGCCCGCAGCCCACCGGCACGCTCTGGCCGTCCTTGCCGCAGGTGCCGGGCGTCATGGCGAAGTCCCCGGCGACCGCGTCGATCCGGGCGAGCACCTCGGGGCCGTTCCCGATCAGGTTGGCGTCGCGCAGCGGCTCGGCGAGGTGACCGTCCTCGATCAGGTACGCCTCGGTCGTCCCGAACACGAAGTCGCCCGTGGCCGTGTTGACCTGCCCGCCGCCGAGCTTCGCCACGTACACCCCGTGGGGCGTCTGGGCGACGATCTCGTCGGGATCGGCGTCGCCGTCGAGCAGGAAGGTGTTCGTCATGCGCACCATCGGGAGGTGACGGTAGCTCTGGCGGCGCCCGTTGCCCGACGACCGGCGCCCCTCCCTGCGGGCGCGCACCTCGTCCCACAGGTAGTCGACGAGCACGCCGTTCTCGATCAGCACGGTGCGGCCGGCGGGATGGCCCTCGTCGTCGACGGCGAAGGTGCCCCACTCGCCGCCGACGCCGCCGTCGTCGACCAGCGTGACCAGGGGGCTCGCCACCCGCTCCCCCACCCGGCCCGTGTACACCGAGGTCTCCTTGGCGATGTGGTCCGCCTCGAGCCCGTGGCCGCACGCCTCGTGGAAGAGGATGCCCCCGCTGCCCGAGGCCAGGACGACCGGGAGCGACCCGCTCGGAGCGGGACGGGCCGCCAGCTTGGCGATCGCCCGGCGCGCCGCGGCGCCTGCCACCTCGGCGACGTCAGTCCGGTCGAACAGCTCCAGGCCGGTGGTCGCGGCCACCGACTCGAACCCCGTCTGGCGCCCGGTGTCGCCCACCGCGACCACCGACACGGCCAGCCGCGTGCGCACCTGGTCGTCGACGGCCAGCACCCCGTCGCTGTTGGCCACCAGCAAGCGCCGGCGGCTGTCCCCGTACGAGGCCGAGACCTGGGCGACGGCCGCCCCCGCCGACCGGGCGGCGGCATCGGCCCTGGCGAGGAGGGCGATCTTGTCGGCCTTGGCCACCGCGTCACCCGGGCGGCTGGCGCCCGACCTCGGCCGGCCGCCCCGCTCGCCCAGGGCCACCGTGCGGGGCGTGCCGCCGCTGGCGACGCTGGCCGCCGCCTCCGCTGCCGCCAGCAGCCCGGCCTCGGAGAGGTCGGCGGTGTGGGCGAAGCCGGTGGTGTCGCCGACGACGACCCGGATGCCCGCACCCCGGTCGCGGCCTGACGCCAGCTCCTCGATGCGGCCGTCGTCGAGCACGGCCGAGGTCGCCCGCCGGTCCTCGGCGAACACCTCGGCGAAGTCGCCGCCCCGCTGCAGGGCACGTCCGAGCACCCGTTGCACCAGGTCCGGGTCGACCAGCATGTCGGCGTCCACGGTCACGCAGCTCCTCCCTCGGATGGCGGCGCCGGACGGCAGCCGGCGGCAGGTCGGGGACGGCGGCACGGCGCGAACCGCACGGGCGCCGACAGGCCGGGGCACCCGGTCCACCCGGGCCCGCCTGCCGGTCCGGTCCACCGGCCCGGCCCACCGGCCCGGTCCGGCCCACCGGCCCGGTCCACTGGCCCCGACCACCGACCATTTCGTATCGTACCGGCCGTGGAGATCCAACCGGGCGTGAGCGGCCGGGCGGTGCTGGTCGTCGACGAGGCCGACACGGCCACGTCGCTGCACACCGGCGCGGTCCCGGTCCTGGCCACGCCCAGGCTGGTCGCCCTGTGCGAGGAGGCCGCCTGCCGAGCGGTCGAGCCGGCGCTCGCCGGCGGCACCACCACCGTCGCCTCCCGGGTCCAGTTCGACCACCTCGCCCCCATCAGGGTCGGGTCCGAGGTCCAGGCCGACGCCACGCTGGAGCGGGTGGAGGGCAAGCGCCTGACCTTCACGGTGTCGGTCACCGACGCCTCGGGCCTGGTCGGCGCCGGCCGCGTGACCCGCGTCATGGTCGACGTGGCCGCCTTCATGGCCAAGGCCCGCTAGCGGTCCGGGCCGGCCCCGCCTGCCCGTGACCGCCGGGGCGCCGCCCCACGATGCCCACGGGCAGCGGTCGCGGTAGCGTGAAGGCACCCGATCGCGCACCGAGGTCCCGCATGCTGCTGCACGACATCCACGAACCGGCCGACCTCCGGCGCCTGTCGGAGGACCAGCTCACCGAGCTGGCCGCGGAGATCCGGGACGTGATCGTCCGGACGGTCACGACCACCGGCGGGCACCTCGGCTCCAACCTGGGGGTGGTGGAGCTGACGCTCGCCATCCACCGGGTGTTCGACTCCCCGCGCGACGTGGTGCTGTGGGACACGGGCCACCAGGCGTACGTGCACAAGCTGGTCACCGGCCGGCTCGGCGACTTCGGCACCCTGCGCCAGCCCGGGGGGCTGTCCGGCTACCCCCGCCGCTCGGAGTCCCCCCACGACTGGATCGAGAACAGCCACGCCTCGACGGCGCTGAGCTACGCCCACGGCGTGGCCACCGCCATGCGCCTGCGCGGCGAGCTCGACCGGCGGGTCGTGGCGGTGGTGGGCGACGGCTCGCTCACCGGCGGCATGGCCTTCGAGGCGCTCAACAACCTGGGCCACAGCGGCAGCCCGGTCATCGTGGTGCTGAACGACAACGGCCGGTCGTACGCGCCGACGGTGTCGAAGCTCTCGGACCACCTCGCCCACCTGCGCCTCAACCCCTCGTACGTCCAGGCCCGGGAGCGGGTCCGGGACCTGCTGCGCGGCATCCCGGGGCTCGGGGAGATGGCGTACTCCGGCGTGCACGGCCTCACCAGCGCCCTGCGCGAGGTGGTGACCCCGCACCAGTTCTTCGAGGCGCTCGGCATCCGCTACGCCGGGCCGTTCGACGGCCACGACATCATCGGCGTGGAGCACGCCCTGACCAACGCCTCCGAGTGGGACGGGCCGATCCTCGTCCACGTCGTCACCCACAAGGGCAAGGGCTACGCGCCGGCCGAGGAGGACGACGTGCAGCGCCTGCACGACCTGAAGGTGCAGCCGAGCCCCGGCGGCGCGCCGAGCGTCGCGCCGCTGTCCTACACCGACGCCTTCACCCGCGCCATCCTGGACGAGGCGGCCCGGCGCCCCGAGCTCGTCGCCATCACCGCGGCCATGCCCGGGCCCACCGGCCTGCTCCCGTTCCAGAGCGCCTACCCCGACCGCTTCTTCGACGTCGGCATCGCCGAGCAGCACGCCGTGACGGCGGCGGCCGGCATGGCCATGGCCGGGCTGCGGCCCGTCGTGGCCGTCTACTCGACCTTCTTCAGCCGGGCGTTCGACCAGGCCAACCTGGACGTCGGGCTCCACGGGCTCCCGGTCGTCTTCGTGCTGGACCGGGCCGGCATCACCGGCGACGACGGACCGAGCCACCACGGCGTGCTCGACATGGCCCTCGCCCTGGACATCCCCGGCATGACCGTCTTCGCGCCCTCGTGCGCCGAGGAGGTCCCGGTCATGCTGCACCAGGCCCTGTCGCTGCCGGGCCCGAGCGCCATCCGCTTCCCGAAGACGCCGGCCCGCCAGGCCGGGACCACCGGGCGGGGCCTGGCGGCCCGGGCCGTTCGCCGCGGCGACGGCTCGGTGTGCCTCCTGGCGGTGGGCAAGCTCGTCGAGGCGGCGGAGGACGCGGCCGACGAGCTCGCCGGCCACGGTATCGACGCCACCGTGTGGGACGTCCGGGTGGTCTCGCCCCCCGACCCGGCCATGCTGCTCGACGCCGCCCGGCACGCGCTGGTGGTGACCGTCGAGGACGGCCTGCGGGTCGGCGGCGCCGGCAGCCACCTGATCGCCACCATGGTCGAGCTCGACGAGCTCACCGGGCCGGTGCCGCCCGTCCGCCTGCTGGGCGTTCCCGGCCGGTACCTCGCCCACGGCAAGCCCGACCGCATCCTGAGCGAGCTCGGGCTCGACGGCCCCGGCATCGCCGCCTCGGTGCTGCAGGCTCGCGCCGTCGAGCAGGCGCGCGCCGGCCTGGGCTGAGCCGGGCACCGGGCTGGGCTGAGCCGGGCGCCTGGCACCGCCCACCCGGCCGAAGGCACCGCCCACCCGGCCGAAGGCACCGCCCACCTGGCCGAAGGCACCGCCCACCCGGCCGAAGGCACCGCCCACCGACCACCGCCCGTGACCGGGCGCTCCCGGCACCGACCCTCCGGCATGCCGGCGGACTGAAGCCGGCCCGCCGGCGTGCCGATACCCACTTCGACTGGAATGCCGAGCCGGGAGCGGTGCGCGGTGTGGGACGAAGCGCCTGGAGGCGACCACCCTTGCCCAGGGGACGTGCCGTCTTCCCTTGCCGTCGACGTCGTCGTCCTCTCCTGGAACGACGGCGACCTGGCCCGGCGCGCCGCCGCGTCGGCGCTGCGGTCGGCCGGCGTCCGGGCACGGGTCCACCTGGTGGACAACGGGTCGGCGGAGCCGCTCACGCCGGGGACCGAGCTCGGCGGGGCCGGGACCCTCGTGCACCGCTCGCCGCGCAACCTGGGGGTGGCAGCCGGCAGGAACCTCGGGGCCTCGCTGGGCAGCGCCCCCCTGGTGTGCTTCCTCGACAGCGACGCCGTCCTCGAGCCCGACTGCCTGCACGCGCTGGCGTCGGCCATGGCGGCCGACCCCTCCGTCGCGGTGGCGGCTCCCGTGTTCGCCGGTCACCGGCCCGAGCAGACCGCGGGCCGCGCTCCCACGCTGTGGCGGAAGGCCGCTCGCGGCCTCGGCCTCACCGACGCCTACGCCGGCGCGGTGCGCGACGGGCGGCCGCAGTGGGACGTCGACTTCGCCATCGGCGCCTGCCAGCTGGTCCGGCGCGACGTGTTCGAGCACCTCGGCGGCTTCGACGAGCGCTACTTCTACGGCCCCGAGGACGTCGACCTCTGCCTGCGGGCGAAGGCCGACGGCCGGCGGGTCGTCCAGGTCGGCCGGGCATGCTGCCATCACCGTGCACGCCGGTCCTCCCGCCGGCTGTGGACCCGCAACGGGTTCCGCCACGGCCTGGCCGTGCTGCGCCACCTGTGGGTCCACCGCCGGGTTGCGGCGCGGCGGCCGGGGGCGGAGCGCGGTGCGGCCCCACGGCTGACGGGCGCGCGCCGGTGAGGGCCCCAGCGACCGGCGACCGCGGCGGGCTGCGCCGGGCCGGCCCCGCACCGGCCAGGGGGCTGGTCGACGCCGTCGTCGTGGCCTACAACAGCCGGGACGACCTGGCCGCATGCCTCGCCGCGGTGCGCCGCGCCGGCCGCCTCGGATCGGTCGTGGTGGTGGACCACGGCACCGACGGCTCCGCCGCGCACGCGGACGCGCTCGGCGCCCTCACGCTGCGCGAGCCGGCGAACCCCGGGTTCGGCGCCGGGCAGAACCGCGGCCTCGGGGCCACGACGGCGCCGTACGTGCTGCTGCTCAACCCGGACGCCGTCATCGACCCCGCGGGCCTCGCCCAGGGGATCGAGCTGCTCGACCGGGACGCGTCCGTCGGCGCCTGCCAGGGCGTGGTCGCCGACCGGCGGAGCGGCGAGCCGGAACGCAGCAGCGGCGTGTCGCTGCGCCCGGTGCACCTGTGGGGCCGGCTCCTCCACCTCCGGCACCTGCGCCGCAGCACGCTGGCCCGGCGGCTCGCCCTGCGCGTGCCGGCGCTCGCCGACCACGTCGAGCGGACGAGCCCGGAGCCGAGGCCGGTGGAGTCGCTGGCCGCCACGGCGCTCCTCGCCCGGCGCAGCGCCCTCGACGAGGTGGGCGGCTTCGACGAGCGCTTCTTCCTGTACGGCGAGGACCTCGACCTCTGCCAGCGGCTGCGCCGGGCCGGCTGGACCCTCGTGGCCCTGCCGGTGCCGTGGGCCGTGCACGCCTCGGGCAGCTCTGCCGCGTCCTCCTGGCAGCGCGAGGTCGACTGGTGGCGGGGGACCATGCAGTTCGCCGCCAAGTGGTACGCGCCCGCGCCGTGGGCGCTGGCGGTCACCGCCGCCGCTGCTCGCACCGCGCTGCTGGCGTTGCGGCGGCCGGCGTCGGCTCGCCGCGCCATGGCCGGCTGCCTGCGCGACCCCCTCGCCTTCCGCCACGCCCTCCGGCGCGGAGCCACCCGTGGTCCCGGGCGCTGACCCCGCGGCGGCGGCCCGCCCCGTCGAGCCGTCGCTCTCCGTCGTCATGGCCACCTACAACGGCGCCCGCTTCGTCGAGGAGCAGGTCCGCTCCGTCCTCGCCCAGGACCGCGCGCCCGACGAGCTCATCGTGGCCGACGACGGCTCGACCGACGGCACGGTCGCCCTGGTGGAGCGGCTGCTCGCCGGCGCTCCGTTCCCGTGGCGCCTCGGCGTCAACCCGACCCGCCTGGGACCGGCGGGCAACTTCGCCGCCCTCTTCCGGCTCGCCCGCGGGGAAGTCATCGTGCCGTGCGACCAGGACGACCGGTGGGCACCGGACAAGCTCCGGCGGATCGCCGACCACCTGTCGGCCCACGGCTGCGACATCGTCGTCCACGACGCCCACCTCGTCGGCGCAGACGGCCGGCGCCGGCGGGGCACGCTGTGGTCGCGGATCCCGTTCCCAGACGCCGAGCGGCGTGCCGTCGGCACCGGCGACGCGCTCCGGGTCCTGCTCCGCCACAACGTGGTGACCGGCGCCGCCATGGGGTTCCGCTCCGGCCTCCTGCGCGCCCTGGAGCCGTTCCCGGAGACCGGGATGCACGACTACACGCTCGCCCTCGCCGCTGCGGTGGCCGGCAGGATCTGCCTGATCGATGAGCCTGTCGGCGAGTACCGGCTGCACGGGGCCAACGCCGCCGGCGTCTGGAGCGCCTGGCGCATCCCGGACCTGTGCCGCCGCACCGGCGCCACCGACCGGGCGGGTGTGCTGCACCTGGAGCAGGTCGCCGAGCGGCTGGAGCGAGCCGGGATGCTCGACGAGCGCACGAGCCGAGCCATGCACGAGCGCGTCGACTTCCTCAGGTACCGGGCAGCGCTGCCGAGGAGCTTCCCCGCCCGGGCCCGCCTGGTGGTCCGCGAGTGGGCGCGCCACGACGGCTACCGGTCCTTCGCGAGCGGGACCCTGTCGGTGGCACGCGACCTCGCCCTCGGCTCGCCGCGCTGACTGCCGCGACCGGGCGGCAGGAACGCTGCGCCGCCAGCGGTGGCCGGACGGCCGGCGGGCGTGGTCGGTGGCCCACCGGCGGCGGCACGCTGCGACGGCCTGGCGCTCCGGCGGGAGCGTCGCGCCGTCAGCGCCGCCCGGAGGGGTGCGGAGCCAGCCCCGCGATGCTGGCAACGACAGCGGGTCCCACCGCCGCTGCCCGGTGGTGACGGTCGACGTGCTGCCGGCCCCGGCGACCCATGGCCCGCCGGCGGGCCGCGTCCCCCGACAGCGCGGCGACGGCTTCGCCCAGGAGGTCGGCCCGCCCTGCCGGGACCGCGACCCCTCCGCCGGCCGCGGCGACGGAAGCCGCCCCGCCGGCGCCGGCGAAGCAGACGACCGGTCGCTCCAGCAGCGCGGCCTCCATGACCGTGAGCGGGTTGGCGTCCTCCCGGGAGCTGCTCACGAACACGTCGAACGACGCGAGCACGGGCGCCGGGTCGGCGACGGGTGGCAGGAGCGTCACCACGTCCTGCAGGCCGAGCCGGCGGGCCGACGCCAGGAACGCCGCGGCGGGCTCCTCCGGCGTCCCCGGCCCGAGCCAGCAGAAGCGCAGCCGCGCCGCGCCACCGCTGCACCCGACGGCCCGGCTGGCGGCCTGCAGGAAGAGGTCGCTGCCCTTCGTCCAGCCCAGCGGTCCCGAGGCGCCGACCACGACGTCGTCGGGTCCGGCGCCGAGGCGCCGCCGTGCCGCCTCGACGGCGTCGCGGCTCAGCTCGCCGTCGTCGGCGACCGTTCCGGCCACCAGGGTCACCGCCGCCCCGGGGACACCGAAGCGGTCGACGAGCATGGCCCTGACCGGATCCGAGACGGCCAGGAACCGATCGGCGCACACGCCGAGCACCCGCTGGCCGGCGGCATCGCAGCAGCGCCGGACGGCGTCGTCCAGCTCGTGGACGTAGCTCACCACGCGAAGACCCCGTCGTCGCAGCCGCCACGCCGTCGTGGCCGTCACGGCGGTGTTGGCCAGGACGACGCTGGCACCGGCGGCTCGCGCGACCTGGGCGGTGCGACGGTCCCGGACGCCGCTCACCAGGCCGAACACCGCGGCGCCGGGCCGCGGCCCGAGGGCTCGGCGGAGGCGGCGCGCACCTCGGGCCCGGTGGACGTGCACGGGGCCCAAGGCCGCGAACGCCTCGACGAGCGGCCCGCCGCCGTGGAGCACGAACACCGGCTCGACGGCTCCCTCGGCGACGAGCCAGCGGCACAGGCGCAGCAGCGCGACGGGCGCCCCCGTCCGGCTGGCGTCGGGCGCGACCACGAGCAGCCGGACCGGCGGGCCGCC
>JAJZYI010000092.1 GCA_021798135.1 Actinomycetes bacterium
CAGCGCGGCGACGGTCGCCCGGCGCCGGCGGGTGGCGGTCGCCCTGCTGGCCCTGCTCGTGGCGGTGCCGGTGCTGGTCGTCGTCCGGCTCGGTGGCAGCGTCGCCGCCCCGGTGCTCGCACCGGCCGCGTTCGGCCGCCTGGTGGCGGCGGGAGCCGCGCCCGCGCTGCCGTGGCCCGCGGTGGGCCAGGGCGCCGTGGGCGTGCCGTCACTGGGCCTGGTCGTGCAGCCGAAGGCCCAGACGCCGGTGCCGGTGGCCAGCCTCACCAAGATGATGACGGCGTACGTCGTGCTGCGCGACCACCCGCTGTCACCGACGGCGTCGGGACCCGTCATCACCATGACCGCGACCGACGTGGCCGACGCCGCCGGCGACGCCGCGCGCAACGACACCATGGTGCCCGTCGTCGCCGGGGAGACCCTGACGGAGCGGCAGCTGCTCGACGGCCTGATGGTGCACTCGGCCAACAACTTCGCCGACACCCTCGCCCGCTGGGACGCCGGCAGCATCGCCGCCTTCGTGGCCAGGATGAACGCCACGGCGGCCGGCATGGGCATGGGGTCCACCCACTACGCCGACGCCAGCGGGGTCAGCCACGGTTCCGTGAGCACCGCCGCCGACCAGATCAGGCTGGCCGCCCGGGCGATGGCGTCGCCGACCTTCGCCGCCATCGTCGACCAGCGCAGCGTCGACCTGCCGCTCGGCGGCCTGCTGGCCAACTACGTGCAGGCGGTCGGCACGGGCGGTGTCGTCGGCATCAAGTCCGGCTTCACCCAGGCGGCGCTCGGGTGCGTCGTGCTCGCGGCCTACCGGGAGGTCGCCGGGCGGCGGGTGCTGCTGCTGGCGGCCGTCACCGGCCAGCCCGGCTACCGGGCGCTCGACCAGGCCCAGTCCGTGGGCCTCGGGCTCATCGACGCCGCCGCGGCGGCACTGCGCGTGGCGCCGGTGGTGGCCCGGGGCACGGTCGCCGGCCGGGTGCGCGTGCCCTGGGTGGCCCCGGCGCAGGCACCGGTCGTGCGGGTCGCACGTTCGGTGTCGGTCCTCGCCTGGCCGGGCAGCACCGTGCACCGCGTGCTGGCGGCGAGCCGCCCGCTGCGCCTGCCGCTGGCCGCCGGTGACCGGGTCGGCACGCTGGTGGTGACGGAAGGAGCGCTGCGGGTCACGGTGCCGCTGGTCCTCGACGGCGCCGTGCGGCCGCCGTCGGCGCTCTGGCGCCTGCTGCGCTGACGGTGAGGATCGCGCCAGCGGAGCGGTCCCGGGACGGAGCGGAGCCAGCATGTGCGGCCGGTGGCAACTACCCTGGCCGCCGTGCGAGCCCGAGCGCCTGCCTCCACCGCCAACCTCGGCCCCGGGTTCGACGTGCTGGCGCTCGCGCTGGGGCTGCACGTGGAGGTGGAGGTGACGCCGGCGGACCGGCTGACGGTCCGGGCCGAGGGCGAGGGAGCCGACCTGCCGGCGGACGCGAGCCACCTGGCCGCCTCGGTCGCCATCGACGTGGTCGGGCACGACCGCCTGTCCATCACCGTGCGGTCGGCGATCCCCGTCGCCCGCGGCCTCGGCTCGTCGGCCGCGCTCGCCGCGGCAGCCGCGGCCGCCGCCGGCTCGCGTGACCCCCTCGGGGTCGCGGCCCGGGTCGACGGGCACCCGGAGAACGCCGCGGCGTCGGTGGTGGGTGGCCTCGTCGCCGCCACGTCGGTGCGGGGGGCGGTGCGCGCCGTGCGCATGCCGCTCGATCCCCGGCTGGGGTTCGTGGTGGTCGTGCCCGACCGCTCGCTCGCCACGTCCAAGGCTCGCCAGGCCCTGCCCCGTGACGTGCCGCGCTCCGACGCGACCTTCAACCTCGGGCGGATGGCCCTGCTGCTCGCCGGGCTGGCGGACCGCGACGTGCTGGTGCGCGAGGCCGGCGAGGACCGACTCCACCAGGACTACAGGACGCCGCTGTTCCCGGAGGCGCCGCACCTCATGGCCCGCCTCGTCGACGGCGGGGCCCGGCTCGCCTGCTGGAGCGGGGCCGGGCCGTCGCTGCTGGCCGTGTGCGACGGCGAACGCGCCGGCGAGGTCCGGCGCAGCGCCGAGGCCGCCATGGCCGACCTGGCCGTGCCGGGCCATGCGCTGGCGCTGCAGCCGGACCTCGACGGGCTCGTCGTGCAGCGGGGCGGCGAGTGGGTGCCCGTGGCGCCGAGGCCCGGCGTGGACGTCGCGGGGGTCCCGTAGACTGGTCCGGTGACCCGGAAGTTCATGGTCCGCACCTTCGGGTGCCAGATGAACGAGCACGACTCCGAGCGGATCGCCGGCCTGCTCGTCGCCGACGGCCTCGAGCCGACCGACGACCTGGAGCAGGCCGACGTCGTCGTGCTCAACACCTGCTGCATCCGCGAGAACGCCGACAACAGGCTCTACGGCCACCTCGGCCACCTGAAGGCGCTGCGCGACCGCCGCCCGGGCATGCAGATCGCGGTGGGGGGGTGCCTCGCACAGAAGGACCGCGACGAGCTGCGCCGGCGGGCGCCGCACGTGGACGTGGTGTTCGGCACCCACAACCTGTCCCGGGCGCCGGCGCTGCTGCGCCAGGCGGCCGCCGAGGGCCCGGTCGTGGAGGTCCTGGACGCTCCGGACCCTGCCGGCGACCCCGCCCCCAGCCCCGCGGCGGTGCGGGACCTGCCGTACGCGGCGTGGGTGACCATCCAGACCGGCTGCGACAACTCGTGCGCGTTCTGCATCGTGCCGCAGGTGCGCGGGCCCGAGGCGAGCCGGCGGGTCGACGCCGTCGTCGCCGAGGTGCACGAGCTGGCGGCCGCCGGGGTGACCGAGGTCACGCTGCTGGGCCAGAACGTCAACTCCTACGGACGCGACCTCACGCGCCGGCGGCCGCTGTTCGCCGAGCTGCTGCGGGCCGTCGGCTCGGTCGAGGGCATCCGGCGGGTGCGGTTCACGAGCCCGCACCCCAAGGACCTGCGGCCCGAGACCATCGCCGCCATGGCCGAGGTCCCCGCCGTCTGCGAGCACCTCCACCTGCCCCTGCAGTCGGGCAGCGACCGCGTGCTGGCGGCCATGCGCCGCGGCTACCGGGCCGAGCGCTACCTGGAGCGCCTGGCGGCGGCCCGCCGGGCCGTGCCGGACCTGGCCGTCACCACCGACGTCATCGTCGGGTTCCCCGGCGAGACGGAGGACGACTTCGCCGACACCCTCGCCGTCGTGGCCGAAGCCGGCTACGACAGCGCCTACACGTTCATCTTCTCGCCACGTCCCGGCACCCGCGCCGCGGCGATGACGGACCGGTTCGTCGCCCCCGAGGTCGTGGCGGACCGGTTCGAGCGGCTGCGTACGGTGGTGGAGCGCTCCGCCCTGGCGCGCCACCAGGCCCGCGTCGGTCGGGTCGAAGAGGTGCTGGTGGAGGGGCCCTCGGCGCGCGACGAGCAGGTGTGGAGCGGTCGGACCCGGCAGAACAAGCTGGTCCACGTGGCGGGCGGCGCCCCGGCCGAGTGGCCCCGCCCGGGTGCCTACGCCACCGTCGAGGTCCTGCGCGCCGCTCCGCACTTCCTCCACGGCCGGGCGGTGGCGGTCACCGCGCCGCCGCGGCACCGCGTCCGGATCCCCGTGGCCGCGTCGGCCGGCTGAGCACCATGGCGACGGCGGCAGCCGGCAGCGCCTCGGCGCCCGGGACGACGGCAGGGGGCGCCACCGGCCGCCTCGCGGGCGGTGGGTGCCGGCGCAGGCCCCGCGGCGGGCACGTCGCCGTGGTGGGGACGACCGCGTCCGGCAAGTCTGCGCTGGCGATGGCCCTCGCCGCCGCCCGACCGGGCGCGGAGATCGTCTCGGTGGACTCCATGGCCGTCTACCGGGACATGGACATCGCCACGGCCAAGCCGGCGCCGGCAGACCGGGCGGCGGTGGCGCACCACATGGTCGACGTGGCGGACCCTGCCGAGGAGTACGGCGTGGCCCGCTACCAGCGCGAGGCCCTGGCCGTGCTGGCCGAGGTCGAGCGGCGTGGCCGGCGGGCCATCCTGGTGGGCGGCACCGGCCTGTACCTGCGAGCGCTCCTGGACGACCTCGACCTGCCCGGCCGCTGGCCCGACGTCGCCGCCGCGGTGGAGCGCGACGCGGCGGGCCCGGGCGGGCTCGCCGCGCTGCACCGCCGCCTGGGCGCCCTCGACCCCGTGGCGGCGGCGAGGATCGAGCCGGGCAACCGCCGGCGCCTGGTGCGGGCGCTCGAGGTGACCATCGGCTCGGGCCGGCCGTTCTCGTCGTTCGGCCCGGGCCTGGAGCGCTACCCGCCGTGCCCGGTCGTGCAGGTCGGCATCCCCTTCGACCGGCCGGTGGTCGACCGCCGCATCGGCGAGCGCCTGGCCCGGTGGATGGACGCCGGGCTGCTCCAGGAGGTGCGCCGTCTCGCCCGCCGGCCCCGCGGCCTGTCGAGGACGGCCCGCCAGGCGCTCGCGTACCGCGAGCTGCTGGCCCACGTCGAGCAGGGCGTCGGCCTCGCCGAGGCGCTCGCCGAGGCCGACCGGCGGACCCGCGCCCTGGCCCGGCGCCAGTGGTCGTGGTTCCGTCGCGACCCGAGGGTGCGCTGGCTCGACCCGTCGGGCGACCTGGTGGAGCAGGCGCTCGCCGCGTGGGACGCGGCGGTGGCGGCGAGCGGGCGGTGATGGGCGGCGACCGGACCCTGCGGCTGGCGAAGTACCACGGCGCCGGCAACGACTTCCTCGTCCTGGTGGACCTGGACGGGCGCCGGCCCGTGTCGGCCGCCGAAGCCCGGGCCCTGTGCGACCGGCGGCGCGGCGTGGGCGCGGACGGCGTGCTGCGAGCCGTCGCCGGCAACGGCACGGACCTGCGTATGGAGCTGCGCAACGCCGACGGGTCGGTCGCCGAGATGAGCGGCAACGGCATCCGCTGCCTGGTGCACGCCGTCGTCGACGCCGGTGCCGCCGGCGAGGGGACGGTGTCGGTTGCCACCGCCGCCGGCGTCCGCCACGTCGCCATCGAGCTCGGACCGGCACCGGGCACGGCGCGTGCCGAGGTCGACATGGGGGAGCCCGTGCTCGGCAGCGAGCTGCGCGTGCGGGTCGGGCCGGCGGGTGCCGCACCGGCGCCGCCGGCCGATGCCGACGCCGATGCCGATGCCGATGCCGATGCCGACGCCGATGCCGTTGTCGCCCGGCTGCTCGCGCAGCTCGCGGCCCGACTGGCGGCCGGCGGGGCGCCCCCGGGCGAGCTCCGGGCGCGGCGGGTCGACATGGGCAACCCGCACCTGGTGGTCCTGGTGCCCGACGTCGATGCGGCGGTGGTGCGCTCCTGGGGGTCGGCGGTGGACGGCGCCGTCCCGGGCGGGACGAACGTGGAGCTGGTGCGGGCGGCGCGGCGGGACCTGATCGAGCTGGGCGTGTGGGAGCGCGGCGCCGGCGCCACCCTGGCGTGCGGCACGGGGAGCTGCGCGTCGGCTGCCGCCTGCTGGGCCTGGGACGTCGCCGACGCCCCGGTCACGGTGCGCAATCCCGGAGGGGACCTGCGGGTCGACCGGCGCGGCGCGCTGGCCGTGCTCGGCGGCCCCTCGGCCCGGGTGGCCGAGGTGGCGGTCGACGAGGAGGTCCTGGCCGCGATGGCCGGCGACGCGGCGGGGGCGGGCCGACCGTGACGCTCATCGACCGGCGGTTCCGGGAGCGGATCGTGCTGGTGGGCGTGGTGTTCCCGTGGGTGTCGGGAGCGTCCGTCGAGGCGGGGCTCGACGAGCTGGCGCTGCTGGTGGGCACGGCCGGGGCGGACGTCGTCGGCCGGGTGGTCCAGCGCCGTCAGAGCCCCGACCCGGCCACCTACGTCGGCCAGGGCAAGGCCCGCGAGCTGCACGAGCTGGCGGAGACCGTGGACGCCGACACCGTCGTGTTCGACGAGGAGCTCACCCCGGCCCAGCAGCGCAACCTCGAGAAGATCCTGGGCCGCACCGCCATCGACCGCACCGCGGTGATCCTCGACATCTTCGCCCAGAACGCCCGGAGCCAGGAAGGCAAGGCGCAGGTCGAGCTGGCCATGCTCCGCTACCGGCTCCCGCGGCTGCGCGGGCGGGGCAGCCAGCTCAGCCAGCAGGCCGGTGGCATCGGCACCCGCGGGCCGGGTGAGACCCAGCTCGAGGTGGACCGGCGCCGGCTGCTGCGCCGGATGACCGCCCTGGAGTCGGAGCTGCGGCACGTCGCCGCGACGCGCCGGACCCAGGCGCGCTGGCGCGAGCGGTCCCGGCAGCGGACGGTGTCGCTGGTCGGGTACACCAACGCCGGCAAGTCGACGCTGCTCAACGCGCTGACCGACGCCCAGGTGGTGGTGGCGGACCGCCTCTTCTCCACGCTGGACCCGCGCACCCGCCGCCTGGCGCTGCCCGGTGGCGAGATGGTCCTCGCGTCCGACACCGTCGGCTTCGTCCGCAAGCTCCCGCACCAGCTGGTGGAGGCGTTCCGGTCCACCCTGGAGGTGGTGCGCGAGGCGGACCTGCTGGTGCACGTCGTCGACGGCTCCGCCGCCGACGCCGAGTCGCAGATCGAGGCGGTGCGGGACGTGCTCGGGGAGATCGGCGCCCAGGACGTCCCCGAGCTGCTGGCCGTGAACAAGGCCGACCGGGCGGGGACCGCCGCAGCCCAGCTCGCCGCCGGCCACCCCGGCGCGGTGGTGGTGTCGGCCCGGACCGGCGCCGGCCTCGACGCGCTGGTCCGGGCCGTCGGCGACCGGCTCCGGGCCGCCGACACCGTCGTGGACCTGGTGGTGCCGTTCGAGCGCGGGGACGTGCTGGCCGCCGTGCACCGCGAGGGCGAGGTCGTCGCCGAGGAGCACGGCGAGGGCGGCACGGCCGTCCGGGTGGTGCTCGACGAGGCCGGGCGGGCGCGCTTCGCCGGGTACGTGGCGGCAACGCCAGGTGGCCGGGGAGCCGACGGGGCGTGACGCCACCGCCTGAGGCGGCCGATCCCGGGCGGGCGGAGCGCCGGGGCGGCGGGCGCCGAGCCGTGGGAGGCTGCGGGTCATGAGCGCGCCGACCGCCGGGCCCCGCTTCACGCCGCCGCCGTACCCGTACGACCGACTGGCCGAGCTCTCGCGCCTGGCCGCGGTGCACGGCGACGACGCGGTGGACCTGTCGATCGGCACGCCCTGCGACCCGCCGCCCGACGCCGTGGTCAGCGTGCTCGGGTCGTCGGGCGCCGAGCGCGGGTACCCCACGGCGACGGGGTCGCCGGCGATGCGCCAGGCCGCGGCGGCGTGGGTCGAGCGCCGGTTCGAGGTGGCGGTCGACCCGGCCCACGTGGCGGCCTGCGTCGGGACGAAGGAGCTGGTGGCCACCGCCGCGTGGCTGCTGCGCCTGGGTCGGCCCCACCTCGACACCGTGCTGTGCCCGGCGGTCGCCTACCCGACGTACGCCATGGGGGCGCAGCTCGCCGGGTGCCGCGTCGTCGGCGTGCCCCCGGCGCCCGACGGCAGCCTCGACCTGGCGGCCGTCGCCGCCGACGACTCCCGGCGGGCACTGTTGCTGTGGGTGAACACGCCGGCCAACCCGACCGGGGCGCTCGACGACCTGGGCGCCGCCGCGGCCTGGGGCCGGGCACGCGGCGTGCCGGTGTTCTCCGACGAGTGCTACGCCGAGTTCACCTGGACGGGGCCGCCCCGCACCATCGTGGCGCACGGCACCGACGGCGTGGTCGCCGTCCACTCGCTCTCCAAGCGCTCGAACCTGGCTGGCGCCCGGGTCGGGTGCTACCTCGGCGACCCCGCCCTCGTGGCGGAGCTGGCCGAGCTGCGCCGGCACGTGGGGCTGATGGTGCCCGGCCCGGTGCAGGCGGCCGCGGTGGTGGCGTGGGACGACGACGCTCACGTCGACCGCCAGCGCGAGCGGTACCGCAGGCGGCTCGGGCGACTGGCCGGCGCGCTCGCCTCGGCCGGGGTCGACGCGGCCATGCCGGGCGGTGGCTTCTACCTGTGGGTGCCCGTTCCCGCCGACTGGGAGGGTGCCGACGGGTGGGACCTGGCCCGGGCGCTGGCCCGGGGCGCCGGCGTGGTCGCCAGCCCCGGCGACCTCTACGGCGAGCCCGTCGCTTCGCACGTGCGCGTCGCCGCCGTCGCACCCGACGAGCGCATCGAGGCGCTGGCGCGGCGGCTGGAGCGCCTCGGCGCCGCCGGCCTGGCGGGCGCCCGCCACGGCGGTGACGACCGCTAACCTGCGGCGATGGCCGACACCGCTGCCCTGATCGACGAGCTGTGGGAGCGCCGGGCGGAGCTCGGGCCCGACGACCGCGACGCGGCGGGGATCGTCGACAGCGTCGTCGACCGGCTCGACCGGGGCGAGCTCGCCGTGGCCGAGCCGGACGGCGCCGACGGGATCGTGGTGCACGAGTGGGTGAAGCGGGCCATCCTGCTGCTGTTCCGGCTGCGGCGCATCGAGACCGTGGAGGTCGGTCCCTTCGAGTTCGCCGACAGGCTGCCGCTCAAGCGGGACTTCGCCAGCTCGGGCGTCCGGGTGGTCCCCGGCGCCTCGGCTCGCTGGGGCTCCTTCCTCGGGCGTGGCGTCGTGCTGATGCCGAGCTACGTGAACATCGGGGCGAGGGTCGGCGCCGGCACGATGGTCGACACGTGGGCGACGGTGGGCTCGTGCGCGCAGATCGGCGAGCGCGTCCACCTCTCGGGCGGGGTGGGCATCGGCGGTGTCCTGGAGCCGCCCAACGCCGTGCCGGTCGTGATCGGCGACGACGCCCTGATCGGCAGCCGCTGCATGGTGACCGAGGGCGCCCGGGTGGGCGCCGGCGCGGTCCTCGGCGCCGGGACCATCCTGAACCCGTCGATCCCCGTCGTCGACGCGGAGACCGGCGAGGAGCTGTCGCGAGGCGTCGTCCCGCCGTGGTGCGTCGCGGTGAGCGCCAGCCGGCGCCGCGAGTTCCCCGGCGGGGAGTTCTTCTTGCCGTGCGTGCTCGTGATCCGCCGCCTGGCCGAAGGCGAGCGGCACGACAAGGCCCAGCTGGAGCAGGCGCTGCGTGACCACGGCGTCGCCACCTGACCCGCGTCCCGGCGCGAGGGCCGGATCGGGGCCGGCGTCCGCAGCGGCCGGCCCCGGCGAGGAGCTGCAGCGCGGGGCGGGCGGGGCGCTGCCCGGCGCAGGCGAGCGGCTGCTCGACCTGGCCGCGGCGCTTGTCGCCGTCCCGTCGGAGAGCCGGCGGGAGCGAGCCCTCGCCGACCTGGTCGAGGCGCGGCTCGGCGGTCGCCGGGAGCTGCGCGTGGAGCGGGTGGGCGACTCGGTCGTGGCCCGGACCGACCTCGGGACCGGCCGTCGGCTGGTGCTGGCCGGCCACCTCGACACGGTCCCACCGTTCGACGACCGGCCACCGCGTGTGGACGGTGGCGTGCTGTGGGGGCTGGGCGCCGTCGACATGAAGGGCGGCCTGGCGGTGCTGCTCGACCTGGCGGCTACGGCGACGCCGGCGGTGGACGTGACGTGGGTCCTGTACGCGTGCGAGGAGGTCGACCGGGCCGAGAACGCGCTGGGCCGGCTGGCGGTGGAGCGGCCCGAGCTCCTGGCTGGTGACGCGGCGGTGCTGCTGGAGCCCACCGGCGGGGTGGTGGAGGCCGGCTGCCAGGGCACGGCCCGGGCCGAGGTACGCCTGCGCGGGCGCCGGGCGCACACCGCTCGCCCGTGGACGGGGGTGAACGCGGTGCACCGCCTGGGACCCGTGCTGGACGTCTTGAACCGCTACCGGCCGCGGCGGGTCGTGCTGGACGGCTGCGAGTTCGCCGAGCAGCTGCAGGCCGTCCGCGTGGCCGGCGGCGTCGCGGGGAACGTCGTGCCCGACGACGCGTCCGTGACGGTCAACTTCCGCTTCGCTCCCGACCGCGGCGAGGCCGAGGCCCGGGCCGAACTGCACGCCATGTTCGGCGACGTGCTCGGCGAGGAGGACGAGCTGGTGGTGACCGACATCGCCGCCGGCGCTCCCCCCGGGCTCGGGCACCCCCTGCTGGCCGCCCTGGTGGCGGCGAGCGGGGCGCCACCGCGGGCCAAGGTGGGCTGGACGGACGTCGCCACGTTCGCTGCCGCGGGCGTGCCGGCGGCGAACTTCGGCCCCGGCGACCCCCTGCTGGCGCACACGCCGGACGAGCACGTGTCGGTGGCCGAGCTCCTGGCCGTGCGCCGGGCCCTCGGCCGCCTGGTGGGCGAGGGCCCGGCGGCGGCCTGAGCGGCGCCCTGCGCAGGCCGCCGCTCGGGCAAGCGTGCCCGCCCAGAGCGGGCGTGCCCGCTCAGGCAGGTGTGCCGGCTCAGAGCCGGCGCAGGATGGTGACGACCCTGCCGTAGACCGTCACCTCGCCGGCGCTGTACGTCATCGGCTGCAGCCGCTCGTTGGCCGGGAGCAGGGTGACGGTGCCGCCCCGGCGCGTGTAGGTCTTGACGGTGGCCTCGTCGCCGGGGATACCGGCCACCACGATGTCGCCGTTGTCGGCCGTGGGCTGCTGGCGCACGACGACGAAGTCCCCGTCGAGGATGCCGGCGTCGACCATGGAGTCGCCGCGCACCCGGAGCATGAAGACCGAGCCGGTGCCGGTGAACTGCTCCGGCAGCGGCATGAGCTCCTCGACGTGCTGGTCGGCGATCACGCCGGTGCCGGCGGCCACGGACCCGACCAGGGGGACGTGGCGGACGGCGCTGGTCGGCAGGTCCACGCCGGCGCCGGGGTCGTGGCGCACCTCGATGGCCCGTGGCTTGGTGGGATCGCGACGGAGGTAGCCCTCGCGCTGGAGCACGGCCAGGTGCGCGTGCACGGTCGAGGTCGACTGCAGGCCCACGGCCTCACCGATCTCGCGGACCGAGGGCGGGTACCCGCGGCTGCGGACGCTGTCGGCGATGAACTCCAGGATCTGCCGTCGCTTGGTCGAGAGCGCCTGCACCACCACGTCTGCCTCCTCACCGGCGGCGGGGCTGCCGCCCGTCGCCGGAGGGTCGCGCTGCCCCCGGCGTGCGAATGCGTGTTCGCCACACTACCGGGGAGCGGCGCTCCGGGCAAACACCTGTTCGCCGGGCGCCGCGGTGGGCACCAGGGCCGCAGCGCCCGCGACGGGCGCTCTGGGCGAGAGCGGGGCGCGCACGGGGCGAGAGCGGGGCGCGCACGGGGCGAGAGAAGGGTGCACACGGTGGTAGGGGCAGCGCTGACGGTGGGGCGATCGTGGCGCGAGGGCGTGTGAGAGGCGGTCGCCGCGCCGCTGGCGGTGGCGCGGCGGTGTGGCGGGTCCGGCCGCGAGCGCCGCCGGGCCCGGGGTCCCGCCGTCGTGGGTGTCCCGTCGTGGGTGTCGCGTCGTGGGTGTCCCGTCGTGGGTGTCCCGTCGTGGGTGTCCCGTCGTGGGTGTCG
>JAJZYI010000093.1 GCA_021798135.1 Actinomycetes bacterium
CCGGCGGCCGGGCCCCCCGCTCCGGGCCGGCCTGCCGGCGGCGCGGGAAGGGTCCCGATGGCGCCGTCGTCGCCGGGGAGCGTGGCCACGCCCAGCCAGCGGGCCAGTACCTCGGCCGACGAGGCCGGCGAGGCCGGCGGAGGCGGCGGAGGCGGCGGAGGCGGCGGAGGCGGCGGAGGCGGCGGAGGCGGCGGAGGCGGCGCGGGAGACGGGGGAGGCGGCGCGGGAGGCACGGGAGGACCGTACCCAGCGTGGCCGGAGCCATGCGAAACGTCCTGGTCGTGGCCGGGCCGGGCGCCGCCGGCGCCGCCGTTGACGGATCGTTCACGCGGGCGCCGCCCACGTTGACGACCCTGTGATGCCCGAACCGTCACGATGCGGCCATGGGTGAGGTGCGGGTCGAGTGCCGTGAGGTGCGAGTCGAGTGCCGTGAGGTGCGAGTCGAGTGCCGTGAGGTGCGAGTCGAGTGCCGTGAGGTGAGGTGCCATGGGTGATCTGCTGGCGGTGATCGGCACGGTCGTCTTCTTCGCCGCCATGGTGGCGCTCGCCTGGGCGCTGGAGCGCGCGTGAACGCCGTCGACGCGCTGCTGCTGGTGGTGGCCCTGGCCGTCTTCGTGTACCTGGGCGTGGCGATGTTCAAGCCGGAGCGGTTCTGATGGCCTACGCCTGGACCATCGTCGTCCTGGTGGCGGCCCTGGCCGTCTCGTGGCGCTACCTGGGCTCCTACATGGCGGCGGTGTTCGACGGCCGCGTCCACTGGCTCGGCTTCGTCGAGCGCCCCCTGTACCGCCTGCTGGGCACCGGGCCCGACCACGAGCAGACCTGGAAGCGCTACGCCGGCGCCCTGGTCGTCTTCTCGGGGGTGTCGCTGCTGGCCACCTACCTGGTGCTGCGCCTGCAGGGGTCCCTGCCGTTCAACCCCCAGCACCTCGGGGCGGTGCCCCCGGGCCTGGCGTGGAACACGTCGGTGTCGTTCGTGACCAACACGAACTGGCAGAACTACGCGGGCGAGTCGACCCTGTCGTACCTGTCGCAGATGACGCTGGTCGTGCAGCAGTTCGTGTCGCCGGCGGTGGGCATCGCCGTCGCCGTCGCGCTGGTCCGGGGCTTCGCCCGGCGGTCGGCGCAGACGGTCGGCAACTTCTGGGTCGACGTGACCCGCTGCCTGCTCTACATCCTGCTGCCGATCGCCTTCGTCGCCGGCATCGTCCTCGTCGGCCAGGGGGCCGTGCAGACGCTGGCCGGGCCGGTGGCCGTGCACGACCCGCTCAACGGGGTGACGCAGGTCATCGCCCGGGGGCCGATCGGCTTCATGGAGGCCATCAAGCAGCTCGGCACCAACGGCGGCGGGTTCCTCAACGCCAACGCCGCCACCCCGTTCGAGAACCCGACGGCCTTCACCAACCTCTTCCTCGCCTTCCTCCTGCTCGTCATCCCGTTCTCGCTCACCTACACGTTCGGCAAGATGGTCGGGTCGCGCCGCCAGGGTGCCGCGCTGCTGGCGGTGATGGCCCTCATCTTCGGGACGTGGGTGGGCTTCACCAGCTGGGCCGAGCACCAGCCGAACCCTGCGGTGGCCGCCGCCGGCCTGGCGCACCAGCCGACGGGGAACATGGAGGGCAAGGAGGTCCGCTTCGGCGACACCTCGTCGGCGCTGTTCAACGTGGCCTCCACCCAGACCTCCACCGGGTCGGTGGACTCGTCGGCGGACTCGTACACGCCGATCGGCGGCTTCGGGATGCTCACGGGCATGATGCTCGGTGAGGTGTCACCGGGCGGCGACGGCAGCGGCCTCTACACGATCCTGCTGTTCGCCATCATCGCCGTGTTCATCGGCGGCCTCATGATCGGCCGGACCCCGGAGTACCTGGGCAAGAAGATCCAGGCGCGCGAGGTGAAACTGGCCGGGCTCGGCGTGCTGGTGATGCCCATCGCGGTGCTGGTGCTCACCGCCGTGGCGGTGTCGGTGCACGCCGGGCGGGCCGGCCCGCTCAACGCCGGTCCCCACGGCTTCACCGAGATCCTGTACGCCATCACGTCGCAGGGCAACAACAACGGCTCGGCCTTCGCCGGCCTCACGGGGAACACCGCCTTCTACAACGTGATCGGCGGCATCGACATGCTCGTCGGCCGCTTCGCCATCATCGTGCCGGTGCTGGCGCTGGCCGGCGCGCTCGCGGCGAAGGACGTCGTGGCCGAGTCGCTGGGGACGTTCCGCACCGACAAGCCCATGTTCGTGGGGCTCACGATCGGCTCCATCCTGATCGTCGGCGGCCTCACCTTCTTCCCCGCCGTGTCGCTCGGCCCGATCGTCGAGCAGCTCAGCCACGGGAGGTTCTTCTGATGACCGAGCCCGCCGACGGCACCGCCGTCGACAGCGGGGCCGGCGCCCTCGAGCCCGCCGGCCTGGCCACCGCCGCGCACGCCGGTCGCTCGGCCGACGGGACAGCCGTGGCGGACGGCGGTGCCGGGAACGACGGGGACCGCAGCGCGCGCGGCGTCGCCCGGTCGCGCGGGCTGTTCGACCGCGAGATCCTGGGGGCGGCGGCGCTCGACGCGGTGCGCAAGCTGGACCCCCGCGTGCAGGTGCGCAACCCCGTGATGTTCGTGGTGCTGGTGGGCACCGTCGTCGCGTTCGTCGAGGCCGTGGCTCACCCCGGGACGTTCACGGTGTCGATCGCCGTCTGGCTGCTGCTCACGGTGCTGTTCGCCAACTTCGCCGAGGCCATGGCCGAGGGGCGGGGCAAGGCCCAGGCCGACACGCTGCGCCGCATGCGCACCGAGGCCGAGGCCCGGCGCCTGCGCCCCGACGGCAGCGAGGAGCGGGTGCCGGCGTCGGCGCTGGCCAAGGGCGACACGGTGGTGTGCGAGGCCGGGGACGTGATCCCCTCCGACGGCGAGATCACCGAGGGCGTGGCATCGGTCGACGAGTCGGCCATCACCGGCGAGTCGGCCCCCGTCATCCGCGAGTCCGGCGGTGACCGCTCGGCCGTCACGGGCGGCACCCGGGTGCTCTCGGACCGGATCGTGGTGGAGATCACCGCCGAGCCGGGCCACACCTTCATGGACCGGATGATCGCGCTGGTCGAGGGGGCCAGCCGGCAGAAGACCCCCAACGAGATCGCCCTCACCATCCTGCTCGCGGTCCTCACCATCGTGTTCCTGCCGGTGGTGGTGGTGCTCGACCCCTTCGCCCGGTACTCGGGAGCGACGGTGTCCGTGGTGGTCCTGGTGGCGCTGCTGGTCTGTCTCATCCCCACCACCATCGGGGCGCTGCTGTCGGCCATCGGCATCGCCGGCATGGACCGGCTCGTGCAGCGCAACGTGCTGGCCATGAGCGGCAGGGCGGTGGAGGCCGCCGGCGACGTGCAGACCCTGCTGCTCGACAAGACCGGGACGATCACCCTCGGCAACCGGATGGCGAGCCGGTTCGTCGGGGTGGGCGGGCACGACGAGCGGACCGTGGCGGAGGCGGCCCAGCTGGCGTCGCTGGCCGACGAGACGCCGGAGGGCCGGTCGGTGGTGGTGCTGGCCAAGGAGCGCTTCGGCATCCGCGAGCGGGAGCTGGCCGGCGCGCACGAGTTCGTCCCGTTCAGCGCCACGACGCGGATGTCCGGGATCGACGTGGAAGGCCGGCAGGTCCGCAAGGGCGCGGCCGAGCAGGTGAAGCGCTGGGTGGTGGGGCAGGGGGGCGAGGTCCCCGGCGAGCTCGACGGCGTCGTCGAGGGCATCGCCCGCAGCGGCTCCACCCCGCTCGTGGTCGCCGACGGCGCGGAGGTCCTGGGGGTGATCGAGCTCAAGGACGTCGTGAAGGAGGGCATCCGGGAGAAGTTCGCGGAGATGCGGCAGATGGGCATCCGCACCGTCATGATCACCGGCGACAACCCGCTGACGGCTGCGGCCATCGCCCAGGAGGCCGGCGTCGACGACTTCCTCGCCGAGGCGACCCCGGAGCGGAAGCTGGAGCTCATCCGGTCCGAGCAGCAGGGCGGCAAGCTCGTGGCCATGACCGGCGACGGCACGAACGACGCGCCGGCGCTGGCGCAGGCCGACGTCGGCGTGGCGATGAACACCGGCACGACGGCGGCGAAGGAGGCCGGCAACATGGTCGACCTCGACTCCAACCCCACCAAGCTGATCGACGTGGTGGAGATCGGCAAGCAGCTCCTCATCACCCGCGGGTCGCTCACCACGTTCTCGATCGCCAACGACGTGGCCAAGTACTTCGCCATCATCCCGGCGCTCTTCGCCGCGACGTACCCGCAGCTCGGCGCCCTCAACGTGATGCGCCTGCACAGCCCCCAGTCGGCGGTGCTCTCCGCGGTGATCTTCAACGCCCTGGTGATCGTGGCGCTCATCCCGCTGGCGCTGCGAGGCGTGCGCTTCCGGCCGTCGGGCGCCGCCGCCATCCTGCGGCGCAACGTGTTCATCTACGGCATCGGCGGGATCGTCACGCCGTTCGTCTTCATCAAGCTCATCGACATGGTCCTGGTGGCCATCCACGCCTACTGAGAGCGCCGTCGCCATGATCCTCCACCTCCGCCGCTCGATCGTCTTCGCCGTCGCGTGCTTCGTCGTCCTCGGCCTGCTGTACGCCCTGGCGGGCACCGGCGTGGCCCAGGTGCTGTTCCCGCACCAGGCCAACGGGTCGCTCACCGCCGACGGGTCGTCACTGATCGGCCAGACGTGGACGAGCACGCGCTGGTTCCACGGCCGGCCGGACAACTTCGGTCCCTACGCGGCGAACCCGAAGCAGGGCATCGCCGGCGGCGACAACCCCCTGGTGGCCAACGGCGTGAAGGGCGGGTCGGGCCCCACCAACCTGGGCCCGCGCTCGAAGACCCTGGTGGCCGACACCCGCCAGCTGATCGCCTGGTGGCACGCCCACGGCGTGGACCCCACCACCGACCTGGTCACCACCTCGGGCAGCGGGTACGACCCCGACATCACGCCGCAGGACGCGCTGGTGCAGATCCCGATGGTGTCGAAGGCGACCGGCGTGCGGCCCGCCGTGCTCCGCAGGCTGATCGCCAGCCAGACCCACGGCCGGCAGCTCGGGTTCCTCGGCAGCCCCTACCTCGACGTGCTCGCCCTCAACCGGGCGCTGGCCCGGCTCGAATGAGCGGGTGGTCGCCACCGGGGCTCGCCTGGTGGGGAGGGCGCCCGGTGGCCCGCTGCTGCAGCCAGGTGGCGCCGCGTCGGCGCGCTGTCTTGCAGGGCACGGTAGGCGCCACCAGCGTCCGGCCCCGGCCGGGCGGCATCGCCACGCTCGACGCCGTGCTCGACGACGGCAGCGGCACGGTCGTCCTGCGGTGGCCGGGGCGCCGGGACGTGCCGGGCGTGGTGCCGGGCCGGCAGCTCCGGGTCGAGGGCACGGTGCTGCAGGACCGCGGGCTGCTGGTCGTCCTGAACCCGCTGGTCGCGACGGTGTGGCCTGTACGGCCGGACGGGTCGCGGCCTCGGCGGGAGCCTCCGCCGGTCCCGTGACCGCCTCGCCTGGCGGCGCGGCGCGCCGGCAGCCCGGGGGGCGAGGGCGACGGGACCGCCGTGCGTCAGGACGTCGCCGGGGTCGGTTCGCCCTCGCCGCCGGCCCGGGGCGGACCGAGGCCGTCGGTGGCCTGGGGTGGACCGAGGCCGTCGGCGGCCTGGTCGTCCTCGGCGAGCTGGTAGCCCACCCCGGGGTGGGTGCGCAGGAGCGAGCCGGCCGGTCCGAGCTTGCGCCGCAGCCGGTGGGCGTACACGCGGAGGTAGTGGGACTCCGTTCCGAAGCCCGGTCCCCACACCGCCTGCAGCAGCAGGTGGTGGGTGCACACCTTGCCGGCATGGCGGGCGAGGTAGGCGAGGAGGTCGAACTCCCGCCCCGTCAGGTCGAGGACGCGGCCGTCGACCGCCGCCGTGTGGTGCGCCAGGTCGACGCGCAGCGTCCCGACGGCGACCTCCGAGGGCTCGCCCGGGACGGTCCTCGCCGCGCCGTGGCGCAGGGCGACCCGCAGCCGGGCCTGCAGCTCGGCCATGCCGAAGGGCTTGGTCACGTAGTCGTCGGCGCCGGCGTCGAGGGCGGCGACCTTGCGCTCCTCGTCACCGGCGGCGGACAGGACGACGAGGGGCACGTCGGACCACTGGCGGACCCGGCGGCAGACGTCGATGCCGTCGATGTCCGGCAGTCCCAGGTCGAGCACGACGGCGTCGGGCTGGGCCAGCGCGACCTGGGCGACGGCCTGTTCGCCGGTCCGCGCCACGACCACGTCGAAGCCGCGAGCGCTGAGCGCGATGCGCAGCGCCCGGACCAGCGCGGGGTCGTCGTCGACCAGCAGCACGCGGGCCACGGGTCAGGCCGGTCCCGTGCTGCTGGGCCGGGCGGTGCCGGTGGTGCTGCTGGGCCGGGCGGTGCCGGCGGTGCTGCTGGGCCGGGCGGTGCCGGCGGTGCTGCTGGGCCGGGCGGTGCCGGCGGTGCTTGCCGCGGCCGCCGGGAGCCGGGGCGGCGGTCCCGGGTCGGGTTCGTCGAGCTCGTCGAGGGCGGCGACGGGCAGCGCGAAGGAGAAGCGGGCGCCGCCGCCGGGGTTGTCGTCCACCACGAGCGAGCTCCCGTGGGCGGCGACGAACGCCTGGGCGATGGTGAGCCCGAGCCCGCCACGGCCCGCCGAGGGCCCGCCTGCGGGCCTCGACGGTCCCCCGGGCGCGGCCGAGGCGGCCGTTGCGGGCCTCGGTGGCGCGGCGGGCGGGGACGTGCCGGCACGGAGGGCGTCGAGCGGGCCGCCGGGCACGATGCCGGGGCCGCGGTCGCTCACGGTCAGGAGCACCTGGCCCCCGCGCCGCTCGGCGTGCACCGCCACGGGCCCGGACGAGTGGCGCAGGGCGTTGTCGAGGAGGTTGGCGAGCACCTGGCCGACCAAGGTGTGGTCGGCGTCGGCGGCGGGGACGTCGGACGGGACGTGCACCGAGACCCGCCGGTCGCCGAGCGACGCGACGACGTCGCGCACCAGCTCGGCGACGGGCACCGCGTCGTGCTGGACGACGAGCGTGCCTGCCTCGATCCGGTTGATGTCGAGCAGGTTGGCGACCAGCCGGTCGAGCCGGTCCGCCTGCGCCTCGGCCAGGGCCAGCAGCTCGTCGCGTTCGGCCCGGGTGAGGACGTCGGCGCTGGCTCTGACCTCCGAGATCGACGCCTTGACGGTGGCGAGCGGGGTGCGGAGGTCGTGGGACACGGTGCGCAGCAGCGTGCGGTGCGCCTGCTCCTGGGCCTCGAGCACCTCGGCCCGCACCGCCTGGTCCCGCAGGCGCGCCCGCTCGACCGCGAGCGCCGCGTGGTTCGCGAAGGCGGCGAGCAGCCGGCGGTCGCGGCGGTCGGCCGGCGCCGGCGCCACGGCGAGCAGGCCCGACGGCGTGTCGCCCGTCACGAGCGCCACGGCGACGGGCTGGTGCGAGTCGGACGGGCCGCTCGGGCCGCCGGGGTCGTCGAGCAGGTGGACCGGGACGCCGGCCTGCCCCGCCACCGCCGTGATCTCGTCCATCGCGACGCCGGTGCCGGCCGTCGCCGCCACCTCGAGGCCGTCGCCCCGGGGGACGAGGAGGGCGACCCAGCGTGGGTGGAAGGCCCGCGCCACCGTCTGCACGATGCGGTCGGGGAGGTCGGGGGCGTCGGCGCTCAGGGTCTCGGCGAGCTCGGCGAGGCGGCGTGCCTCGTGCTCGCGGTGGCGGGCTTCGGCCCGCGCCCGGCGCTGGTCGGCCACGACCGCCGCCACCAGCCCCAGCACCACGACGTACACGACGAGCGCCACCCAGTTCTGCACGGCGCCGACGGCGAGCGTGCCGTACGGGGGGATGAAGACGAGGTCGTACGCGATGAAGCCGGCGGCCACGGCGACGATGCCCGGGACGAGGCCTCCGATGGCGACGCCGGCGACGACCGGCACGACGAGCACCAGGCCCGACGACGCCACGCTGAGGTGGTCGCGCAGTGGCACCATGACGAGCGACAGGGCGACGACCAGGCCGACGGCTGCGGCGGTGCCCAGGAAGGAGCGACGGTGGCGGTGCATGAGCGGTTAGGGACCGGGCTCCGCATGCGGGTCGCAGGGTCCGCGGAGATCCTACCGGGTGGGCCCGCCGGCGCAGGAGGGGGCCGTGGACCGACCCGATGAGGCCGTGGCCGCCGCCGACGTCGAGGTGACGCCGGCCGGGCGCTTCCGCGTCTACCTGGGAGCGGTGGCCGGTGTGGGGAAGACGTGCGCCATGCTCGACGAGGGCAAGCGCCGCCTGCAGCGGGGCACCGACGTCGTCGTGGGGTTCGCCGAGACGCACGGGCGGGCGGCGACGGCGGCGCGCCTGGCCGGGCTCGAGGTCGTCCCGCGCCTGCGCGTGGAGCACCGGGGGGCCGTCTTCGAGGAGATGGACCTGCAGGCGGTCCTCGCCCGGCGGCCGGCGGTGGCGCTCGTCGACGAGCTCGCCCACACGAACGTGCCGGGATCGGGCCCGAACGCCAAGCGGTGGCAGGACGTCTTCGCGCTGCTGGAAGCCGGCATCGCCGTCATCACGACGGTCAACGTCCAGCACCTGGAGTCCATCGCCGATGCCGTCGAGCGCATCACCGGGGTGCCCGTCCGCGAGCGGGTGCCCGACTGGGTGGTCCGGCGCGCCGACCAGATCGAGCTGGTGGACTCGTCGGCGGACCAGCTCCGCCGGCGCATGCTCCACGGCAACATCTACGCGCCGTCCAAGGTGCCCGACGCGCTCAACGGCTTCTTCAAGACGACCAACCTCGTCGCCCTGCGCGAGCTGGCGCTGCGCTTCGTCGCCGACGAGACGGAGGAGGAGCTGCTGGCCAGCCTGTCGGCGGCGCCGGGCACGCCGTTCGACACGGCGGAGCGCATCCTGGTGGCCGTGACGGGGGCACCCGGCACGGGTGCCGTGGTCCGCCGCGCGGCGAGGATGGCGGCGCGCGCGAAGGCGGACCTGCACGTCGTGCACGTCGTCGCCGCCGACGAGTCCGCGGCCGACGCCGAGCGGGTGCGTGCGGAGCTGCGCGGGCTGGCCGAGGACGTCGGCGGCCGGTGGACCGAGCTGGTGGCCGACGACGCCGCCAGAGCCCTCGTCGCCTACGCCAGCCGCCACCAGGTCACCCAGATCGTCCTCGGCTCCACCCACCAGAGCCGGTGGCACCAGATGACGCGCGGCTCGGTCATCCGCCGGGTGCTCCGCTACGCCGCCGACGCCGACGTCGACGTCCACGTCATCGCCAGGCGGGCGTCGCCCCCGCCTGGCAGCGAGCCGGCAGGGGCGCCGGTCGCCGGGGGTTGACAAGTTACTGTTGCGTCAGTAGACAATGCAGCGGCCGGAGGGCGCGCCCACCCGCACCGAGCGGGGGTTGGTGCCATCCGGCCGACCGGTCTCGGACGCGGTGCACAGGGGGGACGTCGAGGGACGCGCAGGCCGAGTCGGGGACCGGCAGCCGGCGTGCTGGCCGGTCGGCACCGGAGCGGGGCGGGAGTCGGGGGGCTCCCGGCCGGAGCCGCTGTACGTAGGGGGGAGGAGGTCGGTACCGCAGGCGCCCGGCGCCGCTCGGTGCCGGCAGAGGGGAGCGCACGCCGCCGGCTCCGGGCGTCGGCGTGCCGTGTCCGTCCCGGCCGTCGCCGGCCCGGGCGGGCGTCAGATCTGGTTGGCCGGACCCGGCGGGAGGTGCCCCCCGCCGGGGCCGGCCGACCGGGCAGCGCCGTCGTGCGGCGACCGGCTCCCCGGCCCCGCCACGCACCGTCCTCCGGAGCGGGTAGGCACCGTCCTCCGCTGCGGGCACGCGCCGTTCCCCGGCCCTGGGCGCGGGTGCCGACGCTCCTCGGATGGCGTCGGCAGCGGGGTCCGATCGTGGTGGCACCGGCCGCCAGTAGCATCGCCCGGCGTGGCCGGCGAACGCGCGCTGGGAACGGGCGGGCACCGTGGCCGCCGCAGCGGGGGCTCCCGTGGCGCCGTGGCGGGATGGCGTCGCAGCGACTCGGTCGTGCTGGCGGTGGCCGTGGCGGCGACGCTGGCGGCCGTGGCGAGCCGGGTCGCCGGCATCGGTGCCGTCTCGGGCTTCGTGGTCCAGGCCGTGGCGCTCGCCTGCCTGGCGGCCCTGGTCAGCCGAACCGTCGAGGAGCTGGGCTGGCACTGGTCACCCGCGGCCACGGGCATCGTGCAGGCCACCGTCGGGAACCTGCCCGAGCTGCTGTTCGGCGTGTTCGCGCTGCGCGCCGGCCTGACCGGCGTGGTCCAGGCCGCCCTGGTCGGCTCCGTGCTGGCCAACGTGCTCCTGGTGCTCGGCCTGGCTTTCGTCGTGGGCGGGCTGCGCCACGGGCCCCAGCGCTTCGCCGCCGCCGACGCGAGGGCCAACGTGGTGCTCCTGCTGGTGGCGGCTGCGGTGGTGGCGGTCCCGTCGTTGACGGCGCTGGCGCACACGGCGGCGGCACGGCACGAGCAGGCCCTGTCCGACGTGGCCTCGGCGGTGCTGCTGGTCGCGTACGGCGCCGGCCTGTGGACGAGCCTGCGCGCCGGCCGGGTGGTGCCGGCTGCGGGTCGTGCCGGGGCCGGCCTGACCGCGGGTGCTGGCGGGGGCGGCGACCGGCCCTGTCCCGCGCCCACCGGGTCGGCCGGCCCGATCGCTGGTGCGGTCACCGCCGCAGGCCCCGGCGCCCGGCCGGCGTGGCCCGCCCCGCTGGCGGTGGCGCTGCTGGTCGCGGCGGCGGGCGCGGCCGCGCTCGTGTCGGAGTGGCTGGTGGCCGAGCTGCGCCCGGCGCTCCGGGTGCTCGGCATGTCGCCGACCTTCGCCGGCGTGGTCGTGGTGGCCATCGCCGGCAATGCCGTGGAGCACGTCGGCGGCGTGGTCCTCGCCGCCAAGGACCGGACCGACCACGCGCTGGCGGTGATCCTGCAGAGCCCCATCCAGGTGCTGCTGGGTGTGTTCCCGCTCCTGGTCCTGGTGTCGCCGGCCCTCGGTGGCGGGCTGACCCTGGCACTGCCGACCCTGCTCCTCGTGGGGCTGGGTCTCGGAGCGATCGTGACCATCGCCGTGGTGGTGGACGGGGAGTCGACCTGGCTCGAGGGGCTGTGCCTGATGGGCCTGTACGCCGTGGTGGCTGCAGCTGCCTGGTGGCACGCCGGCTGATCTCGGCGCCGGGCCGGAGCACCGGGAGCGGGCGCCCTGTTGCGCGCCGTCCGTGGCCGAATCACCGGGCCGTCGGTAGGATGGGGCGGCCGGCCCCGGTGACGACGCCACCGGGTGCGGCAAAGGGGGGGTCGTGTCGACACCGATCGATACGGTGGGCGCCGGTTCGCAGGGCCGTGGCGCCGGGAGCGCCGGGCCCGTG
>JAJZYI010000094.1 GCA_021798135.1 Actinomycetes bacterium
CGCGCTGGGAGAGCGCGTAGGCGAGCGCGGTGGTCGCGGCCGCGCTCGGCGGCGCCGTGGTGGCGGTTTGGCCGTAGCGGGCGGCGAGGCCGAGGACCTCGGTGACGTAGCTCTGGCTGTGGTTGTAGTCCCAGACCGCCTGGGTGAGGTTGGCGTCGTTGCGCCCGCCATCGGCACACAGCATCCGCGCCGCGGCGTAGGCGGCGTCGGTCGGGTCGTACGGGCTCGGCGGGTTGGCTCCGCCGGGTGGGACCGGGGTGTCGTAGGCGGCAAACGTCGCCCCCAGCATCTGTAGGGGCCCCATCGCTCCGGAAGCGTTTTGGCCGGCCGAGACGCCCGGGAGGGTGGACTGGCCGTTGTCGGACTCGACGGTGCCGATGGCGGCGAGCACGGTCCACGACAGCCCCGGGCAGGTGGCGGCGGCTCGTTGGTAGAGGGCGAGGTAGGCGGCGGGGACATTGGAGAGCGCGTCGGCGCTCGGGGCGGTTGCGGCCCCGGTGCCCCCGAGCAGGCCGCCGAGGGCGCCGCCAGCCGCCGCCGCGGCGAGGACGACGAGCAGGGCGAGGCCGGCCGCCCCCGCCGCGAGGGGCCGCCCGAGGCCGCTCATCGCCGGGTCGTCGCCCGACTCGAGGCGGGAAGGTCGATGAGCCGGCGGCGGTGCTCGGTGTCGATGGTGAGCCAGACCGGCCCGGCGGGACCGGTGCCGAGAGCGGTGGCCAGCTCGGCGGTGGCGGTGGCGACGACGACCTGTGTTGGGCGCTCGGCGAGGAGGCGGCGGAGGTGGGCTTCTCGGGCGGTGGTGGGCAGCCAGAAGCACACGGGGTGGCCAGGCCCGCCGGCGGCGGCGAGGTCGGCGTAGTCGGCGATCTTGGCGGCGACCCGGGCCAGGGGTTCTGAGCCGGTGTCGTGTTCCACGAAGAAGCCGACCTGGCGACCGTGCTCGGCCCAGACGCCGCGGGCGTCGGGGCGGACCAGCTCGCCGTAGTGCTCGGCGCAGCGCCGCTCGGACCACCACGAGACGAGTGCCGTAGCGGGCTCGGTGCGGGCCTGGGCGCCGAGCGCGCAGAAGAAGCCGTTCACGCCGAGCAGGTGGGCGAGGCGGGGGCTGGCGGCGAGACGCAGCGCCCGGCGTCGCAGCTCGGCCGGCCGTGGCGGGTCTGCGCCGCGACCTGCGGCCGCGAGGGCGGCACCCGCCGGGCCGAGGGTGTAGTGCCAGGCCTCCGATCCGACCAGGGCGTGCCAGCGGAACCGGTCGAGGACCCCGAGGCGGGTGAGGCGCAGCAGGCGCCGTTGGGCGACGTCGAGGCCGGGGAAGCAGAGCTGGGCGAGCTGGGTGGTGGTGAGCACCTGGTGCTCGGCGAGGACCGAGACGCAGAACCGGTCTCGCTCGGTGAGCGAACCGACGACGCCGAGAAGATCGGCACGGCCAGCCCGGGCGACGACCGACGGCGATGCGGAGGCGGCGGGGTCGCCGCCACGCCGTGATGAAGCGGAAGGGTACGGAGTTGTCCTCTCGAGTCGGGGTCTCATCGGACCTCGGGGAAACGGCCGCTGACGTGGTGCTTCGTGCCCTCGGGGGTGCCGGTCTCGGTGCCGGTCTCTGAGACGGGGAGCGAGACCGGCAGGGAGACCGGCAGGGAAACCGGCACGGAGACCGACTCGCCTGTCCCCTTGAACCCAGTCCCGCCGGCAGCCTCACCAGGGTCGGTGTCTTCGTCGGTGTCGGTGTCGGGGGTCCAGCGGCGGGCCAGGCGCTCGGCGTGGCGGGCCTGGGCGTCGCGGCCGCGGCGGCGGGCGGCAGCCCGCAGCGCCCCGGTGTAGTCGGTGCCGATGCCGGGGACGGGCCGGGTGGCGAGGGTGAAGCCGGTGGTGTCGCGTCCGTCGACTACGAGGCGGACCGCGGCCTGGTAGCGGTCGAGGTGGCACAGGTCGGCTTGGGTCAGGTACGGCCCGACGTGGCGGGCGAGGGTGCGGGCGTCGTCGGGGCTGGTGGTGAAGAAGACCTTGTTGCGGGCATTCGCCGCGACGCCGTCGGCGAGCTCTTTTCCGAGCTGGCCCAGGTGCTGGTGGGCGAGGGTCAGAGCGAGGTGGTAGCCCCGGGCCTCGGCGAGCACGTCGTCCACCGAGCCCGGCAGGTGCAAGAAGTTGTGGCATTCGTCGACGTAGACCGCGGCGTCGAGACGGGAGGGCTCTGGCTGGGCGGCCCGGGCGGTGGCGGCCTGCCAGATCCCCGCCAAGAGCAGCGAGCCGACGAGGCGGCAGGTGTCGTCGCCGAGGACGCCCTTGGGGAGCCGGGCGAGCAGGATCCCCCCGTCGAGGACACTGGCGAGGGAGAAGGTGCTTTGCGCCGAGCCGAGCAGGTCGGCGGCGAAGCGGCGGGTGAGCACGGCCCGGAGCTTGTTCATGACCGGGCCGATCACCTGAGCCTGGCCGGGCCCCGACAGCCCGTCGTACCAGGACCAGAACCCCCCCAGGCCGGCCGGGTCCGAGAGCCCCTTGGTGAGGGTCGCCCGGTAGCGGGGGTTGGCGAGGAGGAGCGGGACATGCGCGAGGGTGGTGCCGGGCCGTCTGGTCAAAGTGAGACACGCCGAGCGCAGCACGTCTTCGGTACGCGGCCCCCAGTAGGCGGCATAGAGGCGGTGGAACACCCCGACCAAGTGGTCGACGACCAGCTCAGGGTCCCGGCCGGTCACCTCCAAGACGTTCAAGGCGGCCGGGGCTGCCTGCTCGGCCGGGTCGAGCAGCACCAGGCGGGCCCCGGCCGATTCGGGGAGGCGGGCCAGCACGTCGGTGACGAGGTCGCCTTTGGGGTCCAAGACGACCACGCCCCGCCCGGCGGTCGCGTCGGCGAGGATCAGGTTGACGAGCAGGGTGGACTTGCCCGACCCGGTGGCGCCCATGACGTGGGTGTGGTGGCGGGCGTCGGCCACCTTCAGCGCGACGGCACGGCGCGCCCCGGCGTCGGAGACCCCGAGCGTCTTGGGCCGCGCTCGTCCGGGGTGGTCGGGCGGGAAGAGGCGCAGCGGCGCCGGCCTGCGGTCTTCGTGTCGGAGGGGGTCGGTTTCCCCGCTGGCTACGCCGGTGGCGGGCGTGGGGTCGCTGCGGTGGGGGTGTTGGTCAGTCATGGGCGACCTCGGCGGGCGGGGCGACGTGGCGGGCGGGGGCGGCGGGCAGGCCGTAGCCGGCGGGCTCGGCCGGCAGGTGGGCCAGGGCGGCGAGCTCAGGCAGAGAACAGAGGAATCCCGAGCGCAGCCGCCGGCAGGCGATGTGGCGGCCACCTCGGGCGAGGCGGCGGGCGACGAGGTGGTTGCGCCCGGCGAACAGGCCGAGGCCGGCCGCGATCTCGCGGGCTTTGGCCCGCCGCCACCGCCGAGCTTGGCGCCTCGGGCCGGGCGGGCCGGTGAGCCCGTAGCGGACGGCGACCACGAAGTGCGGCGCGGCGGTGACCTTGGCGGTGATGTCACGCACGTCGGCCAACGCCAGCGGGTCGGGTGCCCCGCCGACTCCGGTGGTCCCTGGGTGGTGGTGGACCAGGTCGAGGACCCGGCCGGTCCGCGTGGTGGGCTGGCCGCGCCGGCGGGCCCAGGCGGCCCTGTGGGCCCGGGCGACCAGCCGGCCCGGGGCGGGGCGGGCGAGGACCTGGAACAGCACACTGCCGCCTTCGGCTGTGGCGAGGGCGCCGAGGAGCCCGCGCAGCGGGTCGCCGCCGGTGTGCTCGGTGCCAAGCGGCAGCCAGTCGGGGTAGGCGGGTCGGGCCCGGCCGCCCGAGACCCGGGTCCCGGAGGGAAGGGCTGGCGGGGCGCTGAGGTTGGCCCGGGCGCCGGGCCATGCCGACTCGACGGCGCCCGCCACGCCGTCGAGGGGAAGGGTCGCCGACACCCACAGGCCGATCCGGAGCCCTTCGGGGCCGGCGTGGCACTCGAAGGCGACCGGCGGGCGCAGGCCCGTCAGGCTGCGGCGCGCCGCGAGGAGCGGGGCGAGCATCCGCCACAGGGCGGTGCCACCGGCCGGGTCGGGCTCGGCTGGCGGGGCGATGGCCACCCACCGGCCGTGGCGACCCTGCCAGGCCCGGGTCGCGGCGGCGGCCAGCCACCATCCGGCCACCACAACGCCAACAACCGCGGCGAGCGGCCAGAAGTGCGCCAGGCCGGCGAGGGTGTGGGCCAGGTGGTGGGCGATCCGGGCCTCGGTGGCGCCGGGACGGGCCAGCCAGCGGGCGAACGGCCCGTTCGGCGCCGGGACGGTCGGCGCCGGGACCGTAGGTGGTGGCACGGTGGGGGTGGTGGGCATTGGGCGTTACTCCTTGCGGTCAGTCAGGGGTGGGTGGCTGCGTTCAGGCGAACGGCACGGGGCGGCGGCGCGCGGGGCTCTCACAGGTCGAGGTCGTCACCGTCGTCGGGGTCCTCGACGCGGGCGAGCTCCGCGGGGTCGGTGGTGACGAGGTCGTGCTCGGCCGGGCTGGCAACCGCACAGAACCCGACGCGCTCATGCGCCGCGGTGGAAAGCAGCCCCTCGCCGCGGCGGGCCGAGACCAAGAAGGCCCGCTCACCGTCGGAGAGGCCGAAGGCGTCGCCGACCGCCTCGATGGCCTGGGGGGCCTGGCGCAGCAGGATCTGGGTGGCAGCGTTGGCGACCACGGCCTGGCCGAGGTCGCTGCCCAACAGGTCGGCGGCGTCCTGGGTGACGACGGTGAGCCCGGCCCAGTGCTTGCGGGCCGACTTGGCCGCCTTGAACAAGAACTTGGCGCCTTCTGGGTCGCGCATGAGCAGCCACGCCTCGTCGACCACCACCAGACGCCGCTTGCGGTTGGCGGGGTCGGCGACGCGGCGCCAGACGGCGTCGAGGGTGAGAAGGGTGCCGGCGGCCTTGAGCTCGTCGGGCAGGTCCCGCAGCGAGATGACGACCAGGTGGCCCTCGGGGCGCGTCGTGGTCGGCCCGCAGAACAGCTGGCGGTAGCTGCCGGTCGTGAACGGGGCGAGGCGGGCCGACAGTGTCGTGGCTGCCAGGTCGGGATCGGCCTCGAGCGCCCTGGTGAGGTCGGCGAGGGTCGGGGCAGGCCGGGCGTGGGTGCGCGGATCGGCGCTGATCCCGACCGAGGCGTAGGCGGCAAGGACCCCCCGATCGAGCGCGGCGGTGGCGGCCGGGTCGGGCTTCTCACCGAGCAGCACCGCGACCAAGGTGTGGACGAACAGGGCCCGCCGCGTGAGAGGGTCGGGGCCGGGGGCGAGGTCGAAGGGATTGAGCCGCACCCCCGGCGCCCCGAGGTGCAGGTAGGCACCGCCGACCGCGTGGGCCAAGCGGCGGTACTCGTCTTCGGGGTCGACGACGAACACCTCGACGCCGTCATACAGCGACCGCAGCGCTTCGAGCTTGGCCAGGTAGCTCTTCCCCGCCCCCGAGCGGGCCAGGACGACCGAGTTGTGGTTGTCGAGCGCGAAGCGGTCCCAGCACACGATCCCCGACCCGGTGACCGTCGTGCCGTAGAGGACGCCGCCGGCGCCGGCGAGGTCGACGCCGGAGAAGGGGAAGGCGGCGGAGAGGGCGTCGGTGTCGAGGGTCCGGCGCATCGACAGGTTGTCGATCCCGACCGGGAGCGTGGTGACAAAGCCCTGCAGGCTGCGGAAGGTGGCCGGCACCGCGTCGAGCAGGAGCGAGGAGACGAGGGCTTTCACCCGGGCGCACTCGGCCTCCAAGGCGTCGGGGTCGGTTGCGTGGACGGTCAGGTACAACCCGAGGCGGAACAGCTTCGCCTGACCCCGGGCCAGGCGGGACGACAGCTCGGCCGCGTCCTCCGCGGCGACCTCGATCCCGGGGTCGGCGAGGCGCCCCTTGGCGGCGTCGACGCGGCGTGCGGACTCGAGGCGTGCCTGCTGGCGGCGCAGGCGCTCGGCGGCGAGGTCGTTGCGCATCGGCTCGACGTGCAACGACACGTCGAGACGGCCGGGGTGCTCGAAGAGCGGGGCGAGCCAGCCGTAGCCGACCTCGCGGGGGTAGCCGACCACGGCGAAGGACCGGCACACCCCGTCGCCGACCACGAGGTGGCGGGGGCGGACCACGACCGCATGCGGGCCGAGCAGTCCGCCCCCCTCGCTGGCAACGGCTGCGGCGGGTTGGGTGGCGTGGCGGCGGGTGACGTGGCGATGGCGAACGGTCATGGAGCGGCTCCGGGTTTCTCGATCTCGGCGATGTCGACCACGTTGGCGGCCGACGCAGCGCTGGCAGGCTTGGCGGCGCCGTCGTGGGTGATGGCTCGCCCGGTGACCAGCGCGTCGGGGGGCGACAAGCCCGGCGGGCGGGGCGGCGCCCATGGGTCGAACGCGCCGTGGAGCGCGGCCGTGGCCGCCGCGGTGTCGAGGACCCGGAGGGCGATGCCGGCGGCAGCGAGCGACGTGGCGGCGTCCGCGCCACGGCGGCGCAGCCGGGCGGGGGCGTCGGGGCCGCCGGTCGGGTCACGGAGCACCACCAGCACCCGGCGGGCGAGCAGGTCCCGGCTCGCCGCCAGATCCTCCACGAACGCGGCGTGGGCCAGCGCGGCGGCCTCCAAGGCGGGGTGGGCCAGCCCGCCCGCCTGGGCGCGCAGCTCAGCCACCCGGGCGCCCAGGTCGACCGGCTCCGAGCGCACCACCACCTGGAGGGGGGCGGCCAGGCTGTTCAGGTAGCGGCCGAAGGCGACGACCAGGGCGTGCTGTTCGGCCGGGGTGCGCAGCGAGAAGCTCACCGTCTGGGCCTCAGCTACCAGCGCCACCCCGTGCGCCCCGAGGTCCACAGTGCCGTCGTCGCCGACCGAGCGCGGCGGGAGGCGCAGCGGGGCAGGCGGCCGAGACGAGTCGCGTCCCGCCCATGCCGGGGCTGGGGTCACGCCCTCGGGGGCAGGGACGAGCCGGCGCGGCGCCCTCGCCTGGCGGAGCGCGAGCACAAGCAGCCGGTCGAAGCCGAGCCCGTCACGGCGCCCCAACGCCAGCGCGAACGCCCCGAGGACGACCGGCGCGCCGACCGCCGCGAAGAGAGGAAGGGGCAGGTGGTGGCGGGCCAGGGCGTAGGCCGCCCACAGGCCGAGGGCGGGGACAGCCAGGATGGCGAGCTGGCGGGCGGTGAGCCCGAGGAGGATCTTGTCGGGCCGGTCCACATCGGCGGTGATCTGCACCCGGTTCTCGCTCTCGGCGCGGTGACCGGACGTGGTGGGGCGGCCGGTCATGCCAGGGCCGCCAGCCCGGCCCGGGCGGCCTTGTAGATGAACGCCACCTTGAACGCCCTGGCAACCCCCGAGCTGCGTCCGGCGCCGAAGACCGCCCGCGACACCCAGGCGGGGATGCGGACCAGCACCCACAGCAGGCACACGGCGACGAGCACGTCGACGAGCCCGCCCGACGCGGAGAGTCCCAAGGTGCCCGGCCCGCTCGGGGTGAAGAACACCTTCAGGGCGCAGATGAGCACCAGGGACTGGCCGAGCTGGATGGCGAACAGTCCGGCGAGCGCTCGCCACCACAGCCGCGCCGCGCCCTCGGTCTGGGGTAGGGCGTGGCCGATCAACGCCAGCGGGGCGACGGCGACGAGCAGCACCAGCATGGCGACGCGGATCACGTAGGTGGCGAGCAGCACCACCGCCAGCACAGCGGCGACCAGGCCGAGCAACACCAAGAAGATCCCGCCGGCACCGAGCGGGGTGACGACCAGCTGGCGCATCGCCGCGGTCGCCTGGCCGGGGTTCACCCCGTTGCCGAGCAGGGCTTGCGAGACGGCGTTGGCGGCCGGGATGGCCAGGCCGACCAGCGCCAGGGAGGCGTTGGCGGCGATCACCGCCACCACCACCCGGGGGGCGATGTCCTTGGCGGCGTAGCGGGTCTGGAGGGTCTCGTGGCTCATGACCACCGCCCCGCCGGCCAGCACCAGCAGCACCACCAAGGCGTTGGCGATCCCGGCGGTGACCCCCCAGATCAGGCCCACCTTGCCGCCGGTCACGTCGGGAGTGGAGAGCACCGTGCGGCCCAAGAGCGCCAGGACCGGATTGAGCGCCGAGGTGACCAGGTCACGGAACCAGCCGTCGATGGCCGAGGTGACATGGCAGGTGACGTTGAAGAACCCGCAGCTCTGCGAGCCCCCCGCGGAGATCGACGGCCCCGGTGCCCCAGCCGGCGCGCCGCCCGACAGGTTCGGGCCGACCCCGATCCCCGGCGGTGCCGTCCCGCTGCCCGCCGTCGAACCGCCTCCCGTCGACCCGCCCGCCGTCGACCCGCTCTGTGCCGCTGACGCATTGCCCGCCGTCAACCCGCTCGCCGTCGGCTGCACTGTTCCCGTCGCAGCGTCGGTGCCGGTCGTCGCGGCCAGGGTCGCAATGTCTCGGGGAGCGGGAGCGGCGGCCGCTCTCCCGGCTCCCAAGAGCACCACGGCCAGGAACCCGGCGGCGCCCAGGGCGCCGAGCAGCCCGAGCCCCATGACATGGCCACGGCGCGACGTGACCGGTCGGCGGGTGACAGGGCGGAGGGCGACAGGGCGGGTCATCAGCCGACGACCGACTGGAGGATGGAGACCAGCAGCGGGGCCAGGGCGGCCAGCGCGTAGCCGATGGCGGCCGACTTGAGGGCGGTCTTGGCCCGCTCCACCTCGGCCGGGTCGCCGCCGGCGGTCAGGTAGCGGATCCCGCCGATGGTCAAGAACAGCGTGGCCAGGCCGGCCAAGATCCCGACCAGCCACACCTGCAGCGAGCTGATCACCCCGTTCAGGCTCGGGGCCGAGCCGGTGGCGGCGAAGGCGGGCGGGGCGAGGACCAGACCGGCCACCGTCACGACGCTGAGGGCGACGAGCGCGTGCCCGACGTGGGCGGAAAGGGTCCGGCGGGTGTGGCTTCGGGCGGTGCGGGTGCGTTTCGTGGGTTCTCCTCCTTCGAGAGGGTGTGTGGTGCGTCGGTGGTGTCGGGCCGGGCAGGGCCTCCGCCGGCCAGCGGGGCGTGTTACCTCCTTTCGCTCTCAGGCGGCGGAGATGCGGTGGCGTGGACTCCCGGCCGCTGCTGGGGGCGGCGACCCTGCCGTGGTCGACCCGCACCCTTAGAACCGGCAGGAACACCCCGATCGGCGACAAACCCGGGTCGGAAACCTTGTGAGATCCAGGCGACCAAAGCGACCTCGGCCCGCTGGCGCCGCCGCTCTGCCGCCTTGTACGCAAGGCCCCACGCCCGGGCCGCCTCGGCCAGGGTCATCTCCCCGAGGCGCGTCGCGCCGATCAGCTCGGCGTCGTCGGCACAGATCACCCCTTGGGCGACGGCCCGGGCCAGCACGAAGTCGGGGTGGCCCCACGGCTTGGGAGGCTCGGCCGAGATCGGCCGGTGTGCGGGGCGGGCCCGCTCGGCCAGCTCTGAGCGCACCAGCTGCTTGGCCGCGTCATACGCCCGGCCGCACAGGAACCCCGCCGGCCTTGGCCGCTCCGGCGTGCAGCGGGCCAGGGCGGCGAGGAAGCCGACCAGCATCTGGGCCTCGAGGTCGGCCTGCTTGGCCGGGCATGCGTCGACCAACGGCTCGAGCGCCCGGCGCATCCCGGGTAACAGCACTCCCGCCAAGCCCACCGTCCACGCCCCGCCCTCGGCCTTGGCGCGGGAGATCAACACCCCGATCGCGGCGTCCCGGGTCACATAGGGCGTGGAGGGGTGCAACAGCCGGGCCTTCAGCTCGCCCAGTGGGATGGCCCGGGCGGGCAGTCCGGCGACCGATGCGCCGTCCAAGGCCAGCGGGCGAGGCTCGACGCAAAGGACGGCGAAGGCCCGCTCCAAGGCGGCGAACGGGGACGGCTCGGACGGACGGCGGAGTGGTGGCATCGGCGGCTCCTTTGCTCGAAGGGGCTGCCATCGCGCCACGGGCGCTCCATCAGGTTTCCAGCAGAACTCCATCAGGCAGGCACTCCATCAGGGGTGATGGAGCCCGCCCGCCCGGTCCATCAGGGGTGATGGAAACCTGATGGACCGCCGCGTTCTCCCAGGTCAACGCCCTGATGGACCCTTCAGCGCTCGGCCGACGGCTCCAGCAGGCGTCGGCTCGGATTTTTTTCGGGGACGCTGCGTCAGCCGGCGGCTGCCTGATAGCGCCGCGGGCGGTCGCCGGTCTGGGTGGCCTGGCCCGAGGCGGCGAGGCGCCCGAGTGCGTTGCCGACCGCCCCGGCGCTGCGCCCGCCGAGCGCCTTGGCGACCGCCGACGGGGAGTGCTCCCCGGGATGGTCGTGCAAGAAGGCGGCCACCATCCCGGCCAGCTCGCCCTTGCCCAACCGGGGCGATGCCGTGCCCTGCGGGTCGCCCCCGTCTCCGGCAGAGGGATCTGGGTCCCCGGCCGCCTCGGGCAGAGCCCAGCGGTCGGGCAGGCGCCGGGCACCGTCACGGCCGCCGGGGGTGCGCTCCACCTGACCGCTGGCGGCCAGGGCGGCGAGGACCTTGGTGGCGGTGGAACGGCCGATCCCCGCCGCCTCTGCGACCTCGGCCGCCGTGGCCGGACCGGAGCCGAGCGCGGCGAGCACCGCCTCGGCCGTCGTGGTGGTCGTGGTGGGCATCGGGGTCCTCCTTGCTCGGCGGGGTTGGTCTTCGAGGACCTACCTCGGTCTCGCCGAGGACCTCAAGTGCAAGGGCACCGGCGAGGGGGATTTGTCGCCAAAGCGGGGTTGGCTGCCGGTTCATATCGGCGTGAACTTTCCGGCCCGGGGCGACAGCCCATGGCCATCAACCCCCGAACCACCCCCCACCCGTCCCGTCCCTCGCCGGCCGCGCCGGTGCCGTTGGCACTCTGGCCGGTCGCCCAGACCTCGGCCCAGTACCAGCGCGCCGGGCGCTACCACCCCGACTCCGCCCGCCACCCCGGCAAGATGCTCCCCGCCTTGGCGGCCCGCATCGTCGCCGAGTACAGCGCCCCCGGCGAGCTCGTCTGTGACCCGATGTGCGGCATCGGCACCACCCTCGTCGAAGCGGGCCTCCTCGGGCGGCGGGCGGTCGGCGTCGAGCTCGAAGCCGCCTGGGTCGCCCTCGCCCGGGCCAACCTCGACCGCCTCCTCGAGCCCGACCGCCGTCGCCGCGCCGAGGTGCACCAAGGTGACGCCCGGCGCCTGCCCGGCATCCTCGGGGACCTCGCCGGCCGGGTCGACCTGATCGTCACCTCCCCGCCCTATGCCTGTGACGCCGGGGTGATCGACCGCAAGGCGTGGGTCGCCGGCGGGCGGCTCTGTGCCACCGAGACGCTCAACTACTCGGCCGACCGGGCGAACCTCGGCCATGCCCGCGGCCGCGCCTACGCCGAGGCGATGGCCGAGGTCTACGCCGCCTGCCACGGCGTGCTGCGCCCCGGGGGGCTGCTCGT
>JAJZYI010000095.1 GCA_021798135.1 Actinomycetes bacterium
TCTTCCTGCTGCCCGGCAAGGGCCGCCACCAGCTCCTCGCCGGCGTGCGCCAGCCGCGCGGCGCGGGACCAGCCGGCCTCCCCGCCCCCGGCGAGGGGCCGTCGGCCGGCGCCGGTTGGGAGCGGGACGCCGGGGTGCTCGCCCGCGACGCCTGGGGCCAGGGCGCCGGGACCTCGGCACCGGTGCCGGCGCTCCCGGCGCCTCCACGGCGTCCCGGCCGGCCAGCCCTCCTCCTCGACGCCGCCCCGCCGGGCTCCGGCGTGAGCACCGAGGCGCTGCGCGCCCTGGCCGCGGACGCCGCCCGCCGCGCCTGGGAGCTCGCCACCGCAGGTCGCGAGCCGGCGTTGGGCCTCACCGCCGACGAGGACTGCGCCCGGTGGGCGGCTTCGATGGTCGAAGGGGTCCCCGCCAGCCTCGACCTCGACGAGCTGGCCGACCGCAGTGGCGTCGCACGCCGCGACCTGTTCCACCGGGCCCTGGCGTGGCGGTCCGGCGGGAGCGAGGGACTGGCCGCGCTCACAGCCGCATGGCAGCCCGAGGCATCGGAGCTGGACCCGGGCAGGGCCGCGCTGGGCGCCGGCGCCCGGGCCTCCGCCAACCGCGTCACGCTCGGCGACCGGCAGCTGCGCCTCGGCCGAGACGGCCGCTGGTACCCGTACCGCAAGGCGCGGGGAGCCTGGCAGCCCGACGGCGAGCCGATGCTCCTGGACCGCCGCGAGCCGGGGGCGACGCACACCGCCTGACCCCGCCTCCACCGCCGGCCAGGGGCGAGGGGCCAGGGGGCTTCCCGGACGCACACGGCCGGGCCCGCCTCCACCGCCGGCCAGGGGGCAGCGGACCAGGGGCTCCCGGTCGGGGACGGGGTCGCCCGGGCGAGCGGGACGACCGTCGCCGCCTCGATCGTGGACGCGCTGGCGGCGCCGGGCCGTCGCGTGCGAGCCGGTCCCGGTGCCGGTCGCGCCGTCCTCCGCCGGCTGGGGTCCCGGTGCCGCCGCTGGGTAAGGTAGGCGTCCGGCGAGACGTGCGTGTCGACCGGGCACGGGCGCTCGCAAGGCAGTTGGGCAGGCACGTGAGCAGGAGTTGGTGCGAGGGCACCGGACCGACATGAATCCCCAAGTGGCGGCCTGACGAAAGCGGATGTGATGAGCTCGGACAAGATTGTCATTGCCAATGCCGGAGGCTTCTGGGGCGACGATCCAACCGTGGCGAAGCGGCAGGTCGAGGGCGGGCCGATCGACTACCTCGTCATGGACTACCTGGCAGAGGTCACGATGGCGATCCTGCAGAAGCAGCGCCAGCGCAGGCCGGACGCGGGCTTCGCGACCGACTTCATCGTGCAGCTCAGGGACGTGCTGCCCAGCTGCATCGAGAAGGGCGTCAAGATCATCAGCAACGCGGGCGGCGTCAACGCCCTGGCGTGCCGGGCTGCGGTGGAGGAACTGGCCGAGCAGCAAGGGATCCGCGACCAGGTCAGGGTGGCGGTGGTCCTGGGTGACGACGTCTACGACGACCTCGATGCGCTCCTGGGCTCGGGAGAGTCGTTGGCGAACATGGACACGGGTGCGCCGCTGTCGGAGATCCGCGACCGGGTGCTGAGCGCCAACGTCTACCTGGGGGCGGCACCGGTGGCGAAGGCCCTCGACATGGGCGCGAACGTGGTGATCGCGGGCAGGATCACGGACACGGCGCTCGCCCTCGGGCCGATGATCCACGAGTTCGGGTGGCAGGAGGACCAGTGGGACCTGCTCGCCTCCGGCATCGTGGCCGGGCACATCCTGGAGTGCGGAGCGCAGGCGACCGGCGGCAACTTCACCGACTGGCGGAAGGTTCCCAGCTTCGAGAACATGGGCTACCCGCTCGTGGAAGCTCATGGCGACGGGACGTTCGTGGTGACGAAGCACCCGCGGACGGGGGGGCTCGTCAGCGTCGACACCGTCCGCGAGCAGCTCGTGTACGAGATGGGGACGCCGAGCTACGTCGCCCCTGACTGCGTGGCGCACTTCGATTCGATCCATCTGGAACAGGAAGGTCCCGACCGGGTCAGGGTGAGCGGGGTCCGTGGGGAGCCGGCGCCGGAGAAGCTGAAGGTGTCGGTGAGCTTCGCCCACGGCTTCCGGATCTTCGGTCGGATGATGGTCTCGGGACCCGACAGCCTTGAGAAGGCGGCCAGGGCGGCGGAGGTCTTCTGGAAGCTGGCGGGCGGGCGGGACCTGTACGACGAGACGGAAACGCAGTTCATCGGTTGGAACGCGTCGCATCCTGCCCTCGCGTCCACCGAGCCGGGCGAGGTCCTGCTGCAGGTCGCGGCGAGGGACTCGGACAAGGCCAAGCTCGACGCGAGGTTCGGGCCGTTCGTGGCCGGGAGCATGCTCGGGTCCGTCCCGGGCATGGCCGCGCTCGCCGACCAGGGCCGTCCGCGTGCCTCGGACGTGGTCGGCTACTGGCCCGCGCTCATCGGCCGGAACAGCGTGAACGCCCGGGTGTCGGTGGGAGCGGTGGAGGAGCCGGTGCACCTGGACACGCCGCGGGCGGCGGCCGGGAGCCCGTTCACGCCGTGCCAGGTCGGGGCCGAGGTCCCCCGGTCGGGACGGGAGGTGACGGTTCCCCTGAGCAGGGTCTGCCTGGCGCGTTCGGGCGACAAGGGCGACACGGCCAACGTCGGCGTCATCGCTCGAACGCCAGCGGTGTACCTGTGGATGCTCGAGCACCTCACCGTGGAGCTCGTGAAGGAGCGGTTCGGGGGGCTGTGCCGGGGCAGTGTCGAGCGGTTCGAGCTGCCCAACCTGCTGAGCCTGAACTTCCTCATCCACGAGGCGCTCGGTGGCGGTGGGACGCTGTCGCTCCGTGTCGACGCCCAGGGGAAGACGTACGCCCAGTACCTGCTGAGCACGGAGGTGACGATCGACGAGGCGATCGTCGCGGAAGCCGAGGTGTGAAGGAGCTGGCGGATTGGATCCGCTCCCGGGCGCGTGAGCGGCACCGGCGCATCGTCTTCCCCGAAGCGGGGGATCCACGGGTGCAGAGGGCTGCTGCGACCCTGGTGGACGGGGGCCTCGCCGAACCCGTGCTGCTGGACGGCACGCTCCGGGCCCGGAACCACGAAAGGCTCAGCGAGGTCTATCGAGACCTGCGGTCGCATCGCGGGATGTCGCTGCGCGAGGCCCGCGAGGCGCTCGAGGATCCGCTGCTGTTGTCGGCGGTCATGGTGCGTGCCGGCGACGCCGACGGCTGCGTGGCGGGGGCGGTGGCGACCACCGCCGACACGACACGGGCTGCGCTCCTGGGCATCGGCCCGGCGGAAGGGGTGTCGACGGTGTCGAGCTTCTTCCTGATGGTGTTCCCCGGGGAGACCACCTTCGGCCAGGACGGGGCCCTGCTGTTCGCCGACAGCGGCGTGCTGCCGGACCCGACAGCGGAACAGCTGGCGGACGTGGCGATCTGCACGGCCCAGAGCGCGCGCGTCGTGCTCGAGTGGGAGCCTCGGGTGGCGATGCTGAGCTTCTCGACGAAGGGAAGCGCCACGCACCCCCGGGTCGACAAGGTGGTCAGCGCGACGAAGATCGCCCGCGAGCGGGAGCCGGGGCTGTGCATCGACGGCGAGCTCCAGGTGGACGCTGCGGTCAACCAGGAGGTGGCTGCGACGAAGGCACCTGCGAGCCCGGTCGGCGGGCGGGCGAACGTGCTGATCTTCCCGGACCTCGACTCGGGCAACATCGCCTACAAGGTGGCGCAGCGCCTCGGACACGCACGCGCGTACGGGCCCATGCTGCAGGGCCTCGCCCGGCCCATGAACGACCTGAGCCGGGGGTGCAGCGCGGAGGACATCGTGGAGGTCGCCTGCCTGACAGCGTTGCAGGGAGGCTGAGAGGGACCCGCCGCCCGGGAGCCGGCGCAGGCGGTCGAGGCGCTCGCGGAAGGATGCCGCGCCCGGGCGCGCCCGGGGCGGCCTCGGTACGATCGGCGGCGACCGTGCAGCTGCGCACCCGCCCGTCCGGCGCCGGGGCGGGCCGCCGGTGCGGAGAGGGGGAGCCGTGGTGTCGGCACGATCCACCGAGGCGTTCCGGGCCGCCCGGGACCTGCTCTTCGAGCACCGGGAGCAGTGGGAGACCGCCTGCCAGCGCTTCCGCTGGCCCGAGCTCGGCGAGTTCAACTGGGCACTGGACTGGTTCGACGTGCTCGGCCGCAGCGTGGACCGGCCGGCGCTGCGGATCGTGGAGGAGGGCGGCGGCGAGACCACGCTGACGTTCGCCGAGCTGTCGGCCCGCTCCAGCCAGGTGGCGAACTGGCTGGGGGGCCACGGCGTGACGCGTGGCGACCGGGTGGTGGTGATGCTGGCCAACCAGGTCGAGCTGTGGGAGACGATCCTGGCGCTCATGAAGCTGGGGGCGGTGGTCATCCCGGCCACCACCCTGCTCGGCCCGGCGGAGCTGGCCGACAGGGTCGGCCGTGGGGCCGCCCGTCACGTGGTCGCCCGATCCGCCGACGCCGCCAAGTTCGCCGGCGTGCCGGGGGGCTACACGCGGGTCGCGGTCGGCGAGCCCGTCGACGGCTGGCTCGCCTACGCGGATGCCTCGGGCGCCTCGCCGCAGTTCGCCCCCGACGGCGTCACGCGCGGCGACGACCCGATGCTCCTGTACTTCACCTCGGGCACCACCGCCCAGCCCAAGCTGGTCGAGCACACCCATGCCAGCTACCCGGTCGGGCACCTGTCGACCATGTACTGGATCGGGCTGCAGCCCGGCGACGTCCACCTCAACATCTCCTCGCCGGGCTGGGCCAAGCACGCCTGGAGCAGCGTCTTCGCCCCGTGGAACGCCGAGGCCACCGTGCTCGTGTTCAACTACGAGCGCTTCGACGCCGCCAAGCTGCTCGACGCCATGGCCCGCGCCCGGGTGACGACGTTCTGCGCCCCGCCGACGGTGTGGCGGATGCTGGTGCTGGCCGACCTGGGCGCCTGGGAGCTGCCGCTGCGCGAGGTGGTGAGCGCCGGCGAGCCCCTCAACCCCGAGGTGATCGACCAGGTGCGCGACCGGTGGGGGATCACCGTCCGCGACGGCTACGGCCAGACCGAGACCACCGCCCAGATCGGCAACAGCCCGGGCCAGCTGCTCAAGCCCGGGTCGATGGGCCGCCCGCTGCCGGGCTACGCGGTGGCCCTGGTGGACCCCGTCACCGGGGCGGTCGGCGACGAGGGGGAGATCTCCCTCGACCTCGCCGAGCGCCCCCTGGGGCTCATGACCGGCTACCGCGACGACGACGCCCTCACCGCGGAGGTCATGCGCGGCGGCTACTACCACACGGGCGACGTCGGCTCCCGCGACGGTGACGGCTACGTCACCTACGTCGGGCGGACCGACGACGTGTTCAAGGCGTCGGACTACCGCATCTCGCCGTTCGAGCTCGAGAGCGTCCTCATCGAGCACCCGGCGGTCGCCGAGGCGGCGGTCGTGCCGTCCCCCGACCCGGTGCGCCTGGCCGTCCCGAAGGCCTACGTCGCGCTCGTCCCCGGGCACGAGCCCACGGCGGGGACCGCCGCTGACATCCTGGCCTACGTCCGGGGGCGGGTCGCTCCGTACAAGCGGGTCAGGCGCCTCGAGTTCGCCGAGCTGCCCAAGACCATCTCCGGCAAGATCCGCCGGGTCGAGCTGCGCCGGGCCGAGGAGGAACGTCATCGCGACGGCCCCGGGGGCCGGGTCCCGGCCGAGTTCTGGGAGGACGACTTCCCCGACCTCGGGGGCCGGGGCACCGGGCCTGGTTCCACCGCGTGACGGTGGGTCGGGGCGCCTTCAGTTCGCAGCCCGGCGGGCCGAAGAGACAGTGTGCACTCGGAGCAGGGGGATGCCGAGGCGATCGAAGCCGCGCTGCGCCGGCGCGTCGCTGACGAGCCCGACGCGGTGGTGGGTGCGGTCGACCTCGAGGGGTTCTTCGTCCCCCTGCCGCGGGCGCTCCCGCTCGGCGGCCACGCGACCTTCCGCGCCGACCACGCCATCGAGATCGTCGCGCCCGAGGACGCCTTCACGCTGCTCAACGGCTGGGACACGGTGCTGGCCGAGGGTGTCGGCTCCGTCGACGTCGCCCTCGCCGACGGCACCCGTGCCCACATCGAAGGCTACGACTTCCGGGAAGGCCACGGCGTCATCGCCATCGTCGTGACGGGCCCGGACGGCCCGATCGACCCGAACGTCGGTGTCGACGACCAGTACACCCAGGCGCGCCCGCGGGTGTGCCGGATGCGGAAGAACGAGACCTCCTGCATCGTCGACGTCGACGACGCGGTCACGGCGATGCTCGGCTGGACGCTGGACGAGCTGCAGGGCCAGCGGCAGATCGACTTCGTGCACCCCGACGACGCGCTGGCCCTGGTCGACATGTGGATGCGACTGATCTCGCACCCGAGCATCCCGCAGCACGTCCGGGCCCGCCACCGCCGGCAGGACGGCTCGTACGTGTGGGTCGAGCTCATCAACCAGAACCGGCTGCACGACCCCGACCACCGCGACGTCTCCTGCGACATCATCGACATCTCCGACCAGGTGGCGGCCGAGCAGGCCCTGGTGGCTCGCGAGGAGCTGCTGAAGCGCCTGATGGAGTCCCTGCCTTCGGGCATCGCCCAGATCGACGACCAGGGGCGCCTGCTGTCCGCCAACGACCGGCTCGTCGCCCTGCTCGCCGCAGGCCAGGCGACGTCGGTCGAGGAGCTCCTCGTGAACGTGGTCCCCGACGGGCGCGAGGTGCTGCAGCGAGCCGTCGTCGACGCGTGCCGCGAGAACATCCCGGCCGAGCTCGAGCTGGGCGTCGTCGTCGGAGGCCGCCGTCGGACCTGCCAGTTCGTGCTGCGCGGTCTCGTCGACGCCGACGAGGGCAGCTCCCACGCCGTCCTCTCCGTGACGGACGTGACCGACACCGTCATGGCCCGAGACCGGCTGGTGCGGCAGGCGACGATCGATCCCCTGACGCAGTGCCACAACCGCGCCGCGGTCATGGAGGTGCTCGACCGCCTGGCGGCCGAGGCGTCCGCTGGTCGCGGGGTCGCGGCGGTCTTCGTCGACCTCGACCACTTCAAGGACGTGAACGACAGGCTCGGCCACGCCGCCGGCGACGAGCTGCTCCAGCTCGTCGCCGCGAGACTGCGTGGGGCCCTGCGCGGCGAGGACGTCGTCGGCCGTCTCGGCGGTGACGAGTTCCTGGTGGTGTGCCCGAACGTGGAGACGCGGGCAGCCGCCGACCGGCTCGCCCGCCGCCTGCGAGACGCCGTCGAGCAGCCCGCCCTCGTCGGCGGCCACCCCTGCGTGCCCGAGGCCAGCATCGGCCTCGCCTGGACGGACGGTGACGTGGACGCGGGAGCGCTCGTGGCCCGTGCCGACGGCGAGATGTACAAGGCCAAGCGGACCAGGGCCCGGGCCCACTCGATCCCCGCCGGGGGCGCGGTGGCGGACGGCTGACCGGGAGGGGGTGTCACCCCCTCGACGGCCGCGTGGACCCGGGGGCGGTGCCCGGGCGCCTCCGGCGCCTCAGGCGCCGAGGACCGAGCCGAAGAACTGCTCCGTGGCCTTCCAGTGGCGTTCGGCGGCCGCTGCGTCGTAGCTCGGGTTGTCGGGGACGGCGAAGCCGTGGTGGGCCTGGTAGGTCTCGATGGTGTGGGCGACCCCGGCCTCGCTCAGCGACTTCTCGAGCAGGGCCCTCTGCTCGTCGGGGAAGGACTGGTCCTCGATGGCGCCGGCCACGTACACGCTGGCCCTGATGGCGCCGGCCTTGTGGTGGGGGCTGCCCGGTTCGTCGGCCTTGGCCAGGTTCCCGCCGTGGAACGAGGCGGCCGCCGCGACGCGGTCGCCGAGGTTCGCGGCCGTGACGAGCGACAGGCGACCGCCCATGCAGTAGCCGGTGACGCCGACGCCGCCCGGCCTCTTCTCCGCCAGCGTGTCGAGGTAGCCGACGAAGGCGTTGGCGTCGCGCACGACCATGTCCACGGTGTAGCCCTGCATCATGGCCATGACCTTCTCCGCCGACTCCTTGGTGGAGAACGCCGTGCGCATGTCGATCGGGTCGTAGGGCCCGTTGCGGTAGTAGATGTCGGGCACGAGGACGACGTAGCCGAGCCCCGACAGCCGCTCGCCCATCTGCCGCATGGTGTCGCGCATGCCGCCGGCGTCGGGGAACATCACGACAGCCGGCCAGGGGCCGCTGCCGGCCGGAACGCTCAGCGCCGCCGGGCAGACCCCGTCGTCGGTCTCGATCTCCACAGAGCGTTGCGCCATCACAGCTCCCTTTCCCTCCGGGTCCCTGTGCTCGGACCCTACAGGCACGACGCACCCCGTCGCCCGTCGGGCGCCCGACGGACGGCGCGCCAGCCGCGCGCACGGCCGCCTCCTCACCGCTCGGGCGGCTTGGGGACCTCGGGCAGGCCGAGGAGGTCGCCAGAGAACGAGCGAACAGCGTCCTCACCGCCGGCAGGCGTCGCCCATCGGACGTGGTCGATTCGCCGCACGTGCGTCAACGGACGTCGACCCCATCGACAGGGCGCATGGAGGTGGCGCGGTGGCATGCCGACGACGCGTCGGGGGCCACCGGCGGGAGATGGACGCATGGGCGCCGCCGTCCCAGGCGCACAGCGACGGCCGGCGGGTGCTGCGGCGCGCCGCTGTCGTCGGCACTCATCCGGTGCGGGGACGCGGCACGGTCCCCGATGCTGACAGGGCGCCTGCACGCCAATTGCTGCTGCCGCTGCCCGCCGATGAGCGCATGTGACACACGAACCGTCGTCTTGTGTTGTCGATGACGCCTCCCGTCGAGCGTCGAGCGTCGAGCGCAACGTGACGGGCTGTGGCCGAACGTGTCGAGGGTCTGGCGATCAGGGCTCGAGACGGGCAGAAGGAGGACTGGTGACCGGTCGAGCGAGAGTCGACGACCCGGCCGGCTCGGCTCCCGCCGTGCCGCTCTGTGCCTCGGCCGACCACCGGCCGGCTCGGCTCCCGCAGCGGTATGATCCGGGCCGGCGGTGCCTCTCGGTGGTGGCGACCGGCCAGGGCGGTCGAACCCGCCGCAGCTGGCCGGGGACCGGCCGGCCGCGGGCACCCGACGACGCCGGCGATCGAGGAGAGTGGTGGTTTCCATGGCCCAGGGTCCCGACCCGTTCCAGCTGCTCCCGCCCGTGCCCTCGTTCACGCTCCAGAGCGACGACCTGGCGGACGGGGACACGCTGCCGCCGCCCCTCGTCTTCAACGGGATGGGCCTCACCGGCGGGAACCGGTCACCGCACCTGCGGTGGAGCGGGTTCCCCGCCGAGACGGCGGGCTTCGCGGTGACCTGCTACGACCCGGACGCGCCCAGCATGAGCGGGTTCTGGCACTGGGTCGTGGTCGACCTCCCGGCGACGACCACCGAGCTGCCCCCCGGCGCCAGCACCGGGGAGCACAACGAGCTGCCCGGAGGGTTCTGCGTCCGCAACGACTACGGCTACCGCGGGTTCGGCGGTGCGGCACCGCCCCCTGGATCGCCGCCGCACCGCTACTTCTTCGCCGTCCACGCGCTGGACGTCGCGACCCTGGGCGTGGACGAGTCCGCGTCGCCGGCGCTCGTCGGGTTCAACCTCGGGTTCCACACCATCGCCCGCGGCGTGATCGTCGGCCTGTACTCGCGGTAGTGCCGGCCCCGGCTGGGCATGGCCAAACTTGGCGCGATGGACGCTACCGACCTCGATCCCGACCCGCTCCGCCAGCTCCAGGCGTGGATGGCGGCGGCCAGGGACGCGGGGCAGCCGCTGCCCGAGGCGATGTGCGTGGCCACCAGCAGCCCCGACGCGGAACCCTCCGCCCGGATGGTCCTGCTCCGCGGGGTGGACAGCGGCCTGGTCTTCTTCACCGACTACGGGAGCCCCAAGGCGGCCGACATCGAGGCCACGGGCCGGGCTGCCGCCGTCCTGCACTGGATGCTGCCCGTCCAGCGCCAGGTCAGGGTGACCGGAGCGGCGGCGCGCGTCGCCGCGATCGAGTCCGACCGGTACTGGGCGACGCGGCCGGTCGGGTCGCGGCGCAGCGCGCTGGCGTCGCACCAGAGCGAGGTGGTGGCCAGCCGAGCGGAGCTGCAGGCCAGGGTCGACGAGCTGGCCCGCCTGCCCGACGACGACCCCGCGTTGGCACGCCCGGACCGCTGGGGAGGCTTTCGCATCACGCCCGACACGGTGGAGCTGTGGGAGGCGGGGGCCTTCCGCCTCCACGACCGCATCCGGTTCCGGCGGGCGGGGGCCGGCTGGACGGCCGAGCGCCTGTCGCCCTGACCCCCCGTGCGGCCCTGGGTGCCGCCGGGCGCGCAGGCGGACCGCGGTGCCGGTGACGCCGCGGCGGGTGGTCGAGGTGCCGGGGTCGGGTGGCCGAGGTGCCAGGACCGCTGGTCGGGGTGCCAGCGGTCGGGTGGTCGGCGTCCCAGGGGCCCGGTGGTCGGGGCGCCAGGGTCCGGGATGCCGGCGGTCCGGCTGCTACGGAGCCGATGGTGCCGGCGGTTCCCCGTCGGCCGCGCCGGCCGGTCCCGTGCCCGACGCGGCGGCGCCGTCGGGCTCGCTCGCGCCCCGCCCCAGGCGCCCGGCGTCGGCGAGGTTGGCCGCGCGCAGCTGGCCGCGTGCCACCAGGCGGTCCTGCTCGTCGCTGATCTCCACCAGCCACAGCTGCTGTGTCCGCCCGCGGTGGATGGGGGTCCCCACGGCCACCAGGGTGCCGTCGCGTGTCGCCCGCAGGAAGTCCGTGTGGTTGGCGACGCCCACCACGTTCCCGCGATCGGCGAACCACAGTGCCGCGCCCACGCTGCCGGCCGTCTCGACCAGCGCGCACAGCACGCCGCCGTGGACGATGCCGTAGGGCTGCAGGAGCTGCGGGGTGACCGGCAACCTGAGCTCGACGCGGTCGGGCCCGGCGTGGACGTACTGCAGGCCGATCAGCCGGTCGAAGCCGGCGTGCGCCTGGGTGCCCGGGATCTCGATGGTCACGCCGGGCAACCTACCGTGCCACGGCGGCAGGGGGGGCCGGAGGGGCCGCGGGCGTGGCGGCAGGGGGGCCGGAGGGGCCGCGGGCGTGGCGGCAGGGGGGCC